>DASRJV010000276.1:0-3016 GCA_035649295.1 Propionibacteriaceae bacterium | reverse complement strand
CCAGATGCACCGTTCGGACGAGGGTGCCGAGATCGGTGGCCGCGCTATGGATGATCCGCTGGGCGGCTGAGTCCCCAACGGCCGCCAGCTCGAATACCGCCCGGGCGTGCCCGGCCCAGTAGCGGCGTTCTGGATTGCCGTAGAAGTGATCGATGAGCTGGCCGGCTCGTTGCACGTTGCACGCGGCGATGAGCTGTTGGCTGAGGCGGTCCGGTGGTTGGCCCTCGTCGGCGAGTCGCAGGGCATGCCGGACAGCCTCGCGGGCGATGCAGTAGCCGCTGCCCTCGTCGCCGAGCAGGTAGCCCCCGGCCGCCCGCCCGCGCCACTCGGCCGCTCGCATCGCGGCCCCAGGCGACCGATCCGGTGCCGGCGATCAAGGCAATCCCGGTGGTCAGCTCCGCCGTGGCCAAGATCAGCTCGGTGTCATGGACGACCTGAACCACGGCTCCGGGGAGGCGGACTGCGATCAGCTGCCGCAGTCGCTCCTCGGCCGCCGGAGTATCGACCCCCGCGGCACCGGCGCAAACCGCCCCGATCGGACCGCGCTCAGCGAGCCGCGCGAAGATCGCGTCGAGCTGGCGACCCGCCTCCGCCTCCCCGACGGAGGAGAGGTTGGCGCTGCCGGCGAAGACCTCCGCAATCTTGTTCTGGTGACGACTCACCGCGTGGGTTTTCGAACCGCCGATGTCGAGACCAACGATCTGCATTGCTTCCTTCCGTAAGTGTCGGCGGTCAGCGAACGGAAGCGCCGACAGCGATCTTGTCCGACTGTTCGGTGGTCGCGGCGACGCTGGCACTCGGCCACTTGCCACCGTTCTCCCAGTAGTGCCGGATCTCCTCCAGATGCCGACCCTTGGTCTCGGGAGCGAGCTTGAAGACGAAGGCGAACGCCGCCACAGCCAGTACACCGAAGACGATGAACGTACCGGCACCACCGAGCCGGGTGAGCAAGGTGAGGAAGATCGCAGCCACCGCAACGTTGGCGACCAGGTCTGAGGTCAGCATCGCGCTGGAGCCGAGCGAACGCAGTCGGGCCGGGAAGCTCTCACCCGCGTACACCCACACCAGTGCACCGAAGCCGAAAGTGAAGCCCACGGTGAACAGCAGCAGGCCGAGGAATCCGAGCGCAGTCAGCGCGCCACCGAACTCCGAGCCGATGCTGAAGACTGCGACCAGCAGCACGTTCGCCAAGATCATGATGCCAATGCCGGTGAGCAAGATCGGCCGACGTCCCATCCGATCGACCAAGATCAGCGATACGAAGACAGCCGCGAGGCCCGCAACCTGCACCAGTGCCGGCAACCCCAAGAGGGCAAAGTTGCCCTGGAAGCCCATAGCCTCGAAGATTCGGGGGCTGTAGTAGACGATGGCATTGATACCGGTGATCTGGACGAAGAACCCGAGGCCGACGACGAAGACGGTGGCGCGGAGGAACGGCTTGCGCAGCATCTCACCGATCAAGCTCAAGATGCCCCGTTTGCCCTGCTGCTCCTCGGAGAGAGCCGCCTCCATGTCATCAAGATCAGCTTTGATGTCGGAGCCCGGCTCGACCTGGGCGAGCACCCGCTCGGCGTCGGCACGCCGTCCGCGCATCATGTACCAGCGGGCCGTGTCAGGCAGCCTTAGCAGCAGGAAGAAGATCAGCGTCCCAGGGATAGCGGCCATGCCCAACATCCAACGCCAGCTTTCGGTGCCCGAGAGGGCCCATGCGACGAGGTAGCCGGCGATGATGCCAATGACGGTGGCCACCTGATAGACCACAAGCAGCGCACCCCGCACCTCGGGGGCGGCCGACTCGGCCACGAACACAGGCACGACAACCACCGAGACGCCGATGGTCAGGCCAAGCAGGAAGCGAGCCACCATCAGCGACGGCACCGACCACGCCAGCGCCGACAACAGCGAGAAGCCGGCGAATGTCGCGGCGACCGCCAGCATCGACTTCTTGCGGCCGATGCGATTGGCCAAGGCCCCGCCGCACAACGCGCCGAGCACCTCGCCAACAACGACAGCGGTGGTCACCAGCTGCTGCTGGCCGGTGCTCAGTCCGAAGTCCTTGGTCATGAACAGCAGCGCCCCGGCGATGTTGGACGAGTCGTAGCCGTAGATGACGCCGACAGTTGCGGCGGCGACAGCTACCAGCAGTCCCAACCGCGACGTGTTCCGCAAATCCTGCAGTAGTCCCATGAGCTCTCCATTTCCAGCAGTACCGAACTTTGGTCTAGACCAATGTGAGGCTTAAGATTGGCATAGACCAATTTGGATGTCAACCCATTGGCCTAGACCAATGTTGTAGGCTGCAGGATGCAGACAACAGGAGGGAGCCGGCGTGCTCACAGTGCCCAAGCACTACGAAGTCAGGGATCAGATTGTCGGGCTGATCGCCGACGCTGCGGTAGGGACGCCGCTGCCGACTGAGCGGGAGCTGGCCGAGCGCCTCAACACCTCCCGAACCACGGTGCGACAAGCTCTCGCGGCGTTGGAGCTGGACGGCAAGCTGGAACGCATTCAGGGGCGTGGCACCTTCGTGGCCGAACCCAAACGTGTCCTTGTCCGCCAGCTCACGTCCTATACCCAAGACCTGCAGTCGCAGGGTTTGACGCCGTCCACAAAGATTCTCAGCATCAGCCGAGAGCGGGCCGAAGGCGTCGTTGCGCAGCGTCTCAACCTGCGGCCTGGAACCCGGGTGCACCGGGTCGAGCGGCTCCGGGGCGTCTCCGGTGAGCCGCTCGCACACGACGTTGCGTACCTGGCAGGCTCGCTGCCCAGATTGCGCCAGGAGCTGGAGCGGCGCGGATCGCTCTATCAAACGCTGCGCGAGGCGTACCGCGTACGGCTGGTGCGCGTAGAGGATTTGGTCGAGACGGGCCTGGCTGAGCCAGACGAGGCCGCACTGCTGTCCGTGGACGTTGGACTGCCGCTGCTGATAATCCATCGCACGGGCTGGGACGTCGAGGGCCGGCCGGTCGAGTTCACCCGCACCGTCTTTCGGGGCGACCGCTTTAGCTTCATCTCC
>DASRJV010000275.1:0-6108 GCA_035649295.1 Propionibacteriaceae bacterium | reverse complement strand
TCACTCCGAAAGGGAATGCGCGGTTCGTTCAATCGCTTACCGTGGCTCAGCGCGAAGGTCGATGGAGGGTTTCGACTTTTGAGTCCAAGAGCGTCAAAGTCTTTGAAGGTGAGCCGTGCGCGGCCTGATTCTGGCCATGATGTACGGCATCGCGATCATGATGGCTGCGCCAACGCCTGCCATCGCAGATGGGGCGAAGTGCAACAGATGGATTAGGTCGTGCAAGATCACGTCCGAAGCAGATGGAGCTCCTGGAGACACTCAGGCGGATAGAAACCGTTCCGCGACGCAGAAGTCCGATCTCAGCGCCGCCAGAAATCGGCGCTTGCAGGAGTCGCGCAAGAAGTTCTCCGCGGCATTCGCCAAATATGATCACCAGCTTGCCAGCTACACCCGCTGCATGCGGACCTTCGATCCAAGCTTGAGCAAGGCCGGCTGCGGCAAGCCACCCACCCCGCCAACAGCACCAGAATTTGGTTCCGATACCTTCTCAGGCCGTGGAAATCAGCCCAGCATCACCGCCGGCCAGGCGGCCGCGATTGCGGTCGCCCGCCTTCAGCTGCCGACTGTCGCACCGGGCATCGGCCCATCGCCTGAACTCAACCCATGGGACATGGCCGCCGTCGGCTATCCCTTGTGGCTCTGGGCTGATGGACCCACTCATGTCGGTCCGATTTCAGACGCGGTCGCTGGTCTATCGGTGTCGCTGGAAGCCGAAGTGAGCAGCCTGACCTTCCGGATGGGTGACGGCCACACGGTCAATTGCCCGGGAACAGGCCATCCCTGGACAACCGCCGTGGAGCCTGGTCGCAAGTCCCCAAATTGCGGCTACTCCTACGCCCAGCCCTCATTGCCGGACGACACCTACACCGTGGCCGCCATAGCCAACTGGGCTGTGACCTGGACCAGTAACGGCCAGTCGGGCGTGATCAATGTTCCTGCTGTTGATACCACCGAACTTCCGGTCGGCGAGCTCCAGGTGCTCGTTCGATGATCATCCAAGACCCACCGCGAGTAGATGCCCCTCGCGGTCGCAGCATCCCCTTAGGGCTTCGTGATCACGAAGTCTGCCCCCCGAAAGGAAATCCATGAAGGTTCAGCGCTACGCCGCCGTCATGGTGGGACTCTTCGTCCTGCTCAAAGATCCTCAGTCACGCAACGAGCGCGGCCTCAGCCAATCGGCGGAGAATGCGATCTTGCTTGCCGGAGCCGTCACAGTGGCCGGGATCGTGATCACGTTGATCACGGCCTACGTCCGCGCCAAGCTCCCCAAACTCTGACCCCGTGCAGGTTCTGGCCCGCAATGAGCGCGGCCTCAGCGAAAGCGTGCAGTGGGCGGTTCTCTGGCCTCTCCTGATGCTCGTCACTCTGGGGATCGTCCAGGCTGGCATCTTTCTGCACGGTCGCAATGTCGCGCAACGAGCAGCGACTGCAGCAGTCGACGCCGCCCGCGGCAGCTACGGCAATGCGGCCGATGCTGAGCACCTGGGCGAGTCAATCGCCAGTTCCGGAGGCCTGCGAAACATTTCCGTACGCGTCCAGCGGACCGGGACGACAGCCACCGCTGACATCTCGGGGTACCCACCGATGATCTTCGACCTGAACCTCGGCCGGATCAATGAGACGGCCGTTGCGCCGATCGAGCGGGTGACCCCGCCATGATCATCAGTGAGCACTGCAAACCATCTGAGGACCAGCGCGGAGCCGCGGCCGTGGAGCTGACCCTGTTAGTACCAGCGCTGCTGCTCATCCTCGGCCTGCTGGTAGCGGGCGGGCGTCTCTGGTTCGCGCACACCACGGTCAACGAAGCCGCTCAAACCGCCGCCCGTGCCGCATCCCTGGCTCGATCGGCGGCGACTGCCACCGCCGCGGGACGCGACGCCGGATCGCAATCCCTCGCCACCGCTGGACTCCGCTGCAGGTCGACCTCGGTCGCGATCAGCACAGCGGCCTTCGCGGTGCCCGTCGGTACGCCATCGACCGTCACCTCAACGATCTTGTGCACCATCGACTTCTCTGACGTTTTTCTTCCCGGCTGGCCAGGCTCCATCCAGCTCACCGGCCGCGGATCTGCCGCCCTCGACACCTATCGCAGTCGATGATCACGGCGGAGTCGATCATGGAGCATAGAACTGCCCGGGACGAGCATGGACAGTCGATCAGCCTGTTCGCGCTGGTGATCATGGGCGCGTTGATCATTACGACGGGACTGGTGATCGACGGCGGCCAGAAGGTCACCGCGACGAGCCGGGCCGAGTCGGCCGCCGCCGGAGCCAGCCGCGCCGCCGGCAACGCTGCTGCCACCCAACAACTCGGCGGGGGAGACGCGTCGAGTGCCGCCGTGCTCGCTGCGAAGACCTACCTCGCGGGTCAGCCAGGCGTCCAAGGCACCGTCTCCATCACCAACGGAGTGGTTGTCGTGGCAACCAGCGCCCAGGAGCCAACGATCTTCCTTTCAGTTATTGGTATCAGCTCGATCGTTGGCCGCGGCTCGGCTCGGGCCAACATCGTGGCCACCGGGTCCTCCCGATGAGACACAACAACCTGCAGAGCGCTCGGGGAAGCGACAATGACAATCAACATTGAGTCACGCACGACGAGAACGTCTGAGAAGACGCGGAACTCGAAAACGCAGTCTGCGGCAGAATCGCCAGGCACACCGCAGCCCCCTCGAATCCCGGGCCGTAGAAACCCGAAGTGGATCGCGCTCGGCATCGTTGCGCTCTGCCTCGGCGGCCTGCTGTCGTACATGATCTACACACGAATATCGAGTGAGACCGCTGTCGTTGCGGCTGCCCAGACGGTCTACCGGGGCGAGACGATCGAACAGGGCGATCTGACAACGATCACGTTGCGTGGCGGCTCGCTGCCGCAGACCGTTCCCGCTGCGAGGCTTGCCGATCTTGTGGGCAAGCGAGCCGCGTACGACCTCATCGAGGGTTCGGTCATCGGATCGACCGCTGTCGTTGAGCAAGCCATTCCAGCTGAGGGGCGCGCGATCGTGGGGCTCAAACTGGCATCCGGTCGAGCACCGAACAACCTGTTGCTTCCATCGTCCCTCGTCCGTTTGATCGCGATGCCAGCCGCGACCGATGGTTCCACAACCGACAAGCTCGAGGGCAGCATCTTCATCGGCAGAGTGGTTGACCAATCACCAGGCGCCGACGGCACCTCAATCTTGGTAAATGTCGATGTCGAGGCAGGTGCTGCGCCAACCATCGCGCTGTTGGCTGCCCAAGATCGAATCGCTATCGTGCGAGACGCAGGTAGGTGATCTTGAGATGGCGATACTGCTCCTGACTTCCACCGCTGGATCACCTGGCGTCACAACTCTGGCCGTTGGGCTTGCCCTGACCTGGCCACGGCCGATCTTGCTCGCAGACTGCGATCCGGGAGCGCATCAGGCCATCCTGGCCGGCTATCTTGGCGGTCGCTCGGCGGCTGGCAAAGGTCTGCTGCGCGTTGCGGAGGCGCACCGTGACCGCCGGCCACTTCGAGAGGCGATTCTCGACCAGACACTGCCCCTATCGGCTGAGGACGAGAGCCGTCGGCTCTTTCTGCCCGGTTTCACAAAGCCGGCCAGCGCAATGCATTTCGGAGGAGTTTGGGAGGATCTGGCCGAGGCCTTCGACCGGCTAGGCGAGGTCGATATCGACGTGATCATTGACAGCGGCCGCATCGGGCCGTCCGGACCACCTGCCGCCCTGTTGGAGCGCAGCGCATTGACCGCCGTAGTTGTTACCTCGACTCTGCGGTCGATCATGAGCGCCCGAGTCCACCTGTCTACCCTCCGTGATCATCCCCGACTCACCTCAGGTGACCGCGGGCACCTGGGGCTGATCGTCGCGGGCGAGGGACAGCCGTACCACCGAGGCGAAATCGCCAGAGCTCTGGAGGTGCCGGTGATCACCAGCGTCGCTTACGACCGGCAGTCCGCCGCTCACCTTTCCGACGGACGTCCGCGAAACCGGCGATTCGACACTTCGCCGCTGATTCGCAGCATTCGCGATGCATCTGCACAGCTATCGAGCACCCTGCGGCGCTCGGCAGCGTTGGTTGGTGGCTGATCATGAAGGAGCCGAGCTCGATCGCGGATACTGCCGCGCTGACGGACGTTCCCATGCTCGCGGACTACGACCGAGAGCTGACGCAGGCAGGCGCCAAGGCCACGCACGACGTGCCGGTCCAGCAGCAGCGCGAGCCGTTTGGCATCTATAGCTCCGATGAGCTGCGATTTGGCAATGCGCAGCTGGCAACCGCTGATCTTGACTGGTCACAGGTCGTTGATCTTCGCCGCCGAGCTTCCGAGATCATCACGGATGAGGTCGAGGAGCACGTTAGATCGAACGGACGACCTCTCACTAGTGATGATCGATTGCTGCTCGGCCGGGCCATCATTCGGCGCGTAGTCAGTGATCATGTCCGTTCGCTGCACAGGAGCGGCGCGGAGCTCTGGTCACCGGCCCAGGAGGAGACGTACGTCACTGCGGTTGAAAACGCGGCCTTCGGCTACGGCAGGCTACAGCCGCTCCTCGAAATATCCGACGTGGAGAACATCGAGATCCATGGCTGGAACTCAGTGGTCATCCAGTACGGCGACGGGCGCCGACAGCAAATGCCGCCAGTAGCCGACAGCGATGCTGAACTCATTGAGGCAATCCGCTTCCTGGGCCAGAACAGCCAGCCCTCTCGTCCGTTCGATGACACCCATCCCACGATGACCTTGGCACTTGGCGAGCGATTTCGTTTGCATGCCATGGCTTTCGGCCTGTCATACCGGCCGAGCATCGTGATTCGTCAACACACCCTCACCGACGTGTCCTTGGCCGATCTTGCCGAGGGTGGACTGATGCCGTACGAGGTGGCGCAGTTCCTTGACGCGGCGATCTTGGCGCGGAAGTCAATGGTGATCTCTGGTGACCAGGGTGCTGGAAAGACCACCCTGTTGCGAGCCTTGATCAACTCCATCCCGTTCAACGAGCGATTCGGCACGCTGGAGACCGACTACGAGCTGATGACTCATCTCCAGCCCGGTCGGGAGAACATCCTGGCGCTTCAGGCTCGCGTCGGCCACGGTGAGACGTCTGGGGGCGGCCGGGTTGGCGACTTCACGATCTCCGAGCTGGTACCCGAAGCCTTGCGGCAGAACCTGTCACGACTTGTCGTCGGTGAAGTCCGCGGTGGCGAGGCAGCAGCGATGTTCGAGGCTATGCAGGCCGGCACCGGCACGCTGAGCACCACTCACTCGCACTCGGCCGAGTCCACCATGGACCGCCTGGCGTCCCGAGTTGCACAAGGTGGCGTGCTAAATGTTGATGAGGCGTACCGGCAGATCGCCCACAACATTCATCTCTTCATCTATGTGAAGCTGCTGGACGAGACCTGGAAGGACGGCACCCGCCGCCGCTACGTCTCTGAGATCCGACAAGTCACTCGCGCGATCGAGCACGGACGCCCGGTTACCCATCTCACATACCACGCCAGTGGCACTGGCAGCCAATCTGCAGGGTTCTACCCGGACGCGGACTTCGAGGCTGAGTTGCTCCCATTCCGCCGCGATCTCTCCCGGTCGAAACGACGCCGCCCGACAGTGGAGCGCCACCCGTGAGCGGCGTCCTGGCGATCGCAGCGGGCTTGTTGATCATCGGCGGACTGCTTGGAATCGTGTGCGGGTTGCAGCGGCAGACTCCTCGGCCGGCGAGCCGACGTAGTGGGTCGGCCGGCGAAATCTGGGCCCGCGCCACGCGACGTCCCGCAGGTCGAGGGGGACGGCGGCGTGATCTGATCTTGTTGCTCAGCATGATCGCCGGTTGCGTGCTGGCTGTGCTGACCGGATGGCTGATCTTGATCGTCGTGATACCGGCGCTCGCGATCGGACTGCCCTACCTGCTGATCCTTCCCAGAGCCCGCGATGTCGAACTGCTCGAAGCGCTGGATCGCTGGGTACGCTCGCTGGCCGCGACGCTGGCCACCGGCAAGTCGATCACCGATGCGATCCGGGTCTCGCGACGTACTGCTCCACCGCTGCTCGCCGATGAGATCAGCCTGCTGGTAACTCTTCGTGCCTGACCTGTTGCTTCGTAGAGCCGCGACGAGCGCTTGGGCCGG
>DASRJV010000274.1:0-7715 GCA_035649295.1 Propionibacteriaceae bacterium | reverse complement strand
CGCGCCGCTCGGACTAGCTGAGTCGGTGACGAGTGGCATCGTGTCCAACACGGCACGGCCGGTTCGTTCAGGTAATAACAACGACGCTGTCTACTTGGCGGTGCAAACCGACGCTGCGATCAACCCGGGCAACTCTGGGGGCCCGCTGGTCGACCTCGACGGTGCAGTCGTGGGCATCAACTCCTCGATTGCCAGCACCAGCTCGGGTGCCGACGGCGGCCAGCCAGGCAACATCGGCATCGGCTTCGCCATCCCCTCCGACGTTGCGGCGCGGGTCGCGAACGAACTGATCACCAGTGGCAAGTCGACCAATGCTGCGCTCGGCGTAACGGTCGCCGGTTCTGACTCCGAGCTGTCGACTGCGACCGGCGTATCGCTGCAGCAGGTCGTCAGCGGTGGCGCGGCTGAGAAGGCCGGTTTGCACGCTGGAGATGTAGTGACCAAGATCGACGATTTCCACACCACCACGCCTGATGGGCTGATTGCAGCTACCCGCTTCTACGCCCCGGGCACGACCGTCTCGGTCACGTTCATCCGCGACGGCGGCTCACCACAAACCGCTGAGGTAACTCTCGGTACTGCCTAACCGCCACCTCGGCCCTCGGCCGAATCGCTTCCCGGCTCGCCCGTTCCCGTACAGGTTGAACGCGCGAGCCGGGGCTCCACGTCCAGGCCGGAGGCTGCGCCCTGAGCTTGTCGAAGGGTGCAGCCTCGCTGACGTACCCAGCTCTACCGTGCCCGGCGCTCCACCCGCTCGACATCGAGGATGGTGACGGACCGAGGCTCTAGCCGGATCCAACCGCGGGCCGCGAAGTCGGCGAGGGCCTTGTTGACCGTCTCGCGAGAGGCGCCGACGAGCTGCGCCAGCTCCTCTTGGGTCAGGTCATGGTGTACGTGCATGCCGTCGTCCCGCTTGTCACCGAATCGCTGTGCCAGCTCCAACAACTGCTTGGCGACCCGACCTGGGACGTCGGAGAAGACCAGGTCAGCCACCACGTCATTGGCGCGCCGGAGGCGGGCCGCTAGCTGGCCGAGCAAACCTTGAGCGACTTCGGGACGGTCGGTCAGCCATGGAAGCAACTCGTCGTGCTCCAGGGTCCTTAGTTCGCATGCCGTGACCGCGGTGGCGGTGGTCGATCGCGGTCCCGGATCGAAGACCGACAATTCGCCGAACATCTGGCCGGGACCGAGCACGGCCAGCAGATTTTCCCGCCCCGCCGATCCCGTACGACCCAACTTGATCTTGCCGCTGACCACGATGTATAGCCGGTCTTCAGAGTCTCCCTCGTGAAAAAGGACATCACCCTTGTTGAGGTGCAGCTTTCCCATAGCAGAGGAGAGCGCGGTCGCGGCTTCGTCTTCCAGTCCGGCAAACAGCGGTGCCTTCTTCAAGACTTCCGGATCCACGCCTTACCTCCCTGATCACGGTACGGCTTTCGATGGCAAGGCTACCGTTCAATGCTGAGGAACGTCAGGGGCCCGAAGTTGGCTCTGAACTAGTGTGATGGCATGAGTTCGAGCAGCTCAGGCGGCGCTGTTGAGGTGGCTCCGGAGGCCGGGGAGCAGGCAGCAACGCTTTTGTACGACAAGTCCCGCACCGCGCTGGTGCGCCGTGCCCGCACGATGAACCGCATCCTGGCCGAGACCTATCCCGACGCTCGCATCGAGCTCGATTTCACCAATTCTCTCGAACTCCTGGTAGCCACCATCCTGTCCGCACAGACGACTGACAAGCGGGTCAACTTGATCACACCGGTGGTCTTTGCGCGCTATCCGGACGCCGCCGCGTACGCTGCCGCCGATCGGGCGGAGCTGGAGGAGCTGATCAAGCCCACGGGCTTCTTTCGGGCCAAGACCGACACGCTGATCAAGCTTGGTGCCGCTCTGACCGAGCGCTTCGGTGGCGAAGTACCCAGACGGATGAAGGACCTGGTGACTCTTCCAGGCGTCGGCCGCAAGACCGCCAATGTGGTACTGGGCAACGGCTTCGGCATTCCCGGCATCAGTGTGGACACCCATTTCGGACGGCTCGTCCGCCGGTTCGGATGGACCGCTGAGACCGACCCGGACAAGGTCGAGGTCGCGGTCGGCGCGCTTTTTCCGCCTAAAGACTGGACTCAGCTGTGCCATAACGTCATCTGGCATGGCCGCCGGCGCTGTCACGCCCGCAACCCGGCGTGCGGCGCTTGCCCGATCGCTCGCTGGTGCCCGTCGTACGGCGAAGGAGAGACTGATCCGATCAAGGCTGCCAAGCTCGTTCGGGAGCCGCGGGGATGATGAAGGCGCGTCGCCCATTCTCCGGGCGGCTGTGGTCGAAAACTCCGCATTGGTCGGAATTTCGACTTACAGAGGAGGTCGCTGGCGTCGAAAACTCCGCATTGGTCGGAAATTCGACAAGGATGCGGAAGCTTTTGGTAGCCGCCATCGCCATACTCGCCGTCACGCTGGCGGGTTGCGTCGAGTCTCCGTTACTCACCGAGCCGACAGCGCCTGTCGAGTCGCCCGAGGCTATACCGACTCCGGAGTCGACAGCAGATCTTGCGGCAATGAAGAAAGCAGCGGGCATCGCGGATTGTCCAAAGTCCGACCCTGATGTCGCGGCGGTGCCCTCCGGACTGCCCGACGTCGTTCTGCCTTGCCTCGGCGGGGGTCGGGAAGTACGGCTTGCTGGGCTACGCGGCAAGCCGATGATGATCAACATCTGGGCGCAGTGGTGCGAGCCCTGCCGAGCGGAAGCGCCCTACCTAGCCGAAGTGGCCAAGACCAACAAGTCCGATCTGATCATTGTGGGAATCGACCACGCCGACCCGAGGCCGGATCTGGCTATCGAGTTCGCGCAACTGTCTACGTGGACCTACCCGCAGGTAGCGGACCCCGATGTGGTGCTGCGCTCTGCACTGCAGATCACGGGTCCACCTCAGACCTTCTTCATCCGCCCAGATGGCACCGTCACCTATCGTCACGCTGGACCGTTCAGCTCGGCGCAAGAGATCCGCGACTTGGCGCAGCAGCATCTCGGGGTTACTCCGTGAGCGATCCCCCAGTGCAGCGACCGGAGTGGCTCGACGACCTGACTGATGCCCTGTCCGAGCAGTCCAGGCTGGACCAGGTGGTCGCAATTCGGCCAGGAATCGGTGCCCGGCCCGCCGCAGTGCTGATCTTGATCGGCGATGGTCCGGCAGGCCCGGAGATCATGTTCGTCGAGCGGGCTGCCGGGATGCGTACCCACCCAGGACAGATTGCCTTCCCTGGCGGTGCCGCTGATCTGGCTGATCAAGATCTTGCCGACACCGCGCTCCGCGAAGCGGCCGAGGAGACCGGCGTCGACCGGGGCGGTATCGAAGTGCTCGGCACGCTGCCACCGGCGTACGTGGAGGTGAGTGGTTTCGACGTCACCGCAGTGATTGCGTGGTGGCGCGAACCTAGCCCAGTGGCGGTGATGAACTCCGAGGAAGCTGCATCGATCGATATCGTGCCGGTCGCCGTACTGACCGATCCCGCGCATCGTGCCCGAGTACGGCACCCGTCGGGTTACACCGGGCCCGCGTTCGAGGTGAACGGACATCTCATCTGGGGGTTGACGGCGCACCTTCTTGACGGCGTACTCGATCTTGCTGGCTGGCAACAGCCCTGGGATCGGCAACGGATGATCCCGATTCCGGCGCGCTACCTTACCGACTCGAGGCCGGACAGCGGAGGACCCGATGCCCACTGATGATCACAAGTCTGAGCTGCTCGCACGGTGGAATGCCACTCTTCCGCGGCAGCGGGAGCTCGGTGAGAACCTGATCACCCGGTATAGCGAACCACATCGGCGTTACCACACCACCAGGCATCTGCTCCAGGTGCTGACCATGATCGATCAATTTGTTGATGATCATGACATCTTTCTGGTGCAGCTCGCTGCCTGGTTCCACGATGCCGTCTATGCCATCCCGCCTGGCCAGATCAGCAACGAAGAGGCGTCAGCCCGGCTGGCGCTGCGGGAGCTGAGTCGGGTCGGGCTGGAGCAGGAGGACCTGAACCAGATCGCGCGGCTGGTCCGGCTAACTGAGACCCATGTGCCCGGACCACGTGATCCGGAGGGCGAGCTGCTGTGCGATGCGGATCTTGCAATCCTCGCATCCGATCCAGCCGACTACGCCGACTATGTGGCCTCGGTACGCGAGGAGTACGCGCAGCTGCCGGAGGAGGATTTTCTGGCAGGACGGCTGGCTGTGCTGACTGAGCTGGCCGATCGCGAGATCTTCCGCACGGCCAAGGGACGTCAGCTGACCGATGCCGCGCGGGCCAATCTGACGGCGGAGATAAAAGTGTTGAGAGATCGCCTTGGTATCGCTGTGGAAGGATCGGATAGGTGACCTCGGAGCCCACCCAGACAGCCGTCGTTTCCGTTGACCGACCGACCGATTGGTGGAAGTCGGCGGTGGTGTATCAGATCTACCCGCCGTCCTTCGCCGACAGTAATGGCGACGGCTTTGGCGACATTCCGGGGATTGCCTCACGCCTGGACTACCTGGTTGAGCTCGGAGTCGATGTGGTGTGGTTGTCGCCTGTCTATGCGTCTCCGATGGATGACAACGGCTACGACATCAGCGACTACCAAGACATCGACCCGATGTTCGGCACCCTGGAGGACCTGGATCGGCTCATTGCGGGCCTCCATGAGCGAGGCATCAAGATCGTCATGGATCTGGTGGTGAACCACACCTCCGACGAGCACCCCTGGTTCGTGGAATCTCGCGATCCCGCATCACCCAAACGAGATTGGTATTGGTGGCGGCCGCCCCGACCGGGATTTCAACCCGGCAGCGAGGGCGCGGAGCCGACGAACTGGGAATCGGCGTTCCGTGGCTCGGCGTGGCAGTTCGACGAGCGCAGCGGGGAGTATTACCTGCATCTGTTCAGCCCGAAGCAGCCAGACCTGAACTGGGAGAACCCGGAGGTACGGCACGCGGTCTACGACATGATGAACTGGTGGGTTGATCGTGGCGTGGACGGGTTCCGTATGGACGTGATCAACCTCATCTCCAAACATGATCTCGTTGATGGTGTGCCGGCTCCGGGCCGGACCCGGGTGTCAAGCTTCCTCTTTACTGCGAATGGTCCGCGGCTTGACGAGTTCCTCGCGGAAATGAACGCTGAGGTCGCTCTGGATGCGCGGAACCTGCTCACAGTTGGCGAGATGCCGGGCTCGACGATTGAAACAGCCCGAAGGGCAACCGATCCAGTGAATCATGAACTGAACATGGTCTTCACCTTCGAGCATGTCAGCCTGGACTCGCTGCCCGGTGGCAGCGGCAAGTTTGATCTCGCTCCGCTTTCATTGCCTGCGCTGAAGAGGAATCTCAGTGAGTGGCAGCAAGCTCTTGGCGATGTCGGTTGGAACTCCCTGTACTGGGACAACCATGATCAACCCCGGGCGGTGTCGCGGTTCGGCGACGACAGCCCTGAGCACCGGGACAACTCGGCAAAGACCCTTGGCACTGTGCAGCACATGCACAGGGGCACGCCGTACATCTACCAGGGCGAAGAGCTCGGCATGACCAACACCTACTTCACCGCCATCGAGCAATATCGCGATATCGAGTCGGTCAACTACCACGCCGATGCACTGAGCCTGGGCATGGAGGTCGAGAAGGTGCTGCACGCACTCTCGGTCAAGAGCCGGGACAATGCCCGTACGCCAATGCAGTGGGACGACAGCTCACATGCGGGCTTCACTGAAGGTATTCCGTGGCTGCCGGTCAATCCGAACTACCTCACGATCAATGCGGCGGCAGCGATCGAGGATCCGCACTCGGTGTTCCACCACTTCCGCAAGCTGATCAAGCTTCGTCATGATCACCCTGTGATCGTGGACGGTCAGTTCGAGCTGCTGCTGCCTGATCATGAGCAGATCTGGGCACTTACCCGAACGCTAGATGATCAAGTGTTATTAATGATCGCCAACTGCTCCTCCGAGCCGGCGCGGGTGCCGTCTGATGCCACGCTCGACCTGACAGGCGCTCAGTTGTTGCTGGCCACGCACGAGGACTCAATGTCGCTCGATCTGGAACCCTGGGAGTCACGCATCTATCTCCGTGGTTGAGCTGGGGGGACGGCTTGGGGGCGGGGGCGCAGTCTGCAGG
Organism: Propionibacteriaceae bacterium; assembly: GCA_035649295.1. Classification (GTDB taxonomy): domain Bacteria; phylum Actinomycetota; class Actinomycetes; order Propionibacteriales; family Propionibacteriaceae; genus Microlunatus. The sequence goes on along the minus strand of DASRJV010000274.1, from coordinate 1,584 downwards.
TCGGCTGGAGTGTTGAGGCGTCTCGCCCGGGCGATGAAGGGCAACGCGAGGGCGGAGCCGGCGGCCGAGAGCAGATACGACACCTGGTAGCCCCACACATCCGCGCTCTTGCCGAGCAGCGGTTGTGCAACGATCCCCCCGGTGCTGTCAATCAACGAGTCAAAGGAGAGGATCGTGGCACGTTCCCGAGATGGGATCATGCCATTCAAGTAGGCCTGCCTGATGGGGACGCCGGCGTAGCCGACCAGGCTCCAGAGCATGATCAGCACAACAACAATCCAGAAGTTACTGATCAGCCCAATGAGCGCAAGCATGGCCACGGCTACAGACTCCAAGATCAACAATGCCGAAGTGCGTCGCTTGAAGGCCTTGCGGACCCATGGCGTGACCAGCCCTCCAACAATTTGCGCTCCGGCTACCAGTGCCGCCACCAGGCCGGCGATCCCGTACGCCTGCTGATTTCCCCACAAGTTCAGCAGGTGCGGTTGCAGGGCGTAGAACACATAGATGCCGACGCCACCGGTGAACATCCCAGCCAGCATGATGGCCCGTACCGCCGGCACCTTGAGGCCGTACTCGACTGAGCGGTTGACGATGTTCTTCATCTCGGCGAGCGGCTGGTCGCCACGACTAGGGGTGAAGCCGAGATCGTGCATCATGATCATTGCGACCACGAACATGCCGATCAGGATTGCTGCCCGCGCCACATACGGCACGCCGAGATTGGTCAGCTGTGCGAGGTAACCACCGGCCACTGAGCCGCCCAGCATCATCACCCCCATGACCACCTGGCCGCGGGCGAATACTCCTTCGAGCTGACCCTCGTACCTGGTTGCGGTCAAGGCGTCTACCAGCCAGGCCTCTGTCGCACCAGAAAAGAAGGTGAATCCGAGGCCAAGGAGCGTGGAAACGACCGCCCACCAAGCGAATTCGGAGCGCAGCTGCCAGAGGAGCACGTAGAGACCTGTCGTTATCGCGAGTGTCAGCGTCCCGCACAGAAACGAGGCGCGTCGCCCCCAGCGGTCAGCCACGACGCCGGTGGGAATTTCGAAAAGGACCATGCCCGCGGTGAAGAATGCGTTGGCGGCAAAGGCCTCGAAGTTGGTCAGCCCGGCGTCCAGCAGGAAGATCGTATTGATACCCCAGATCAGCGAGGCCGCCAAGGTGTTGCCCGCCGTCAGGATGTAGTAGGTGCGGCGGACCGTCTTGGAGGTCTGCTTCACTCACCAGACACTAACTGTCACCTCTGACCACTCATCACAGAGCTTCAAGCCAGTCGATGATGGCCGCCGTGACCGCAGCCGGACTCTCCTCATGCGGTAGATGCCCGACCCCGGGCAGGCTGACTAAATCATGGCGCGCCTCGACCCACTTCTCGGCTGCGGCCATCGTCGCGATCGGAACCAGGCGATCCTCCTGACCATGGATCGACAGCAGTGGTACGGCCGTCGGCCGCCGCAGCGCTCGACGGAAGTTACGACCGGCGCTCCGGACTTGGCTGCGGACGAACATCCGCTGGTACTCCAGTGCACAATGCGGGCTAGGCCACAGCATCAAGGCATCGCGGTAGTGCCGGGCCTCGGC
>DASRJV010000273.1:0-3971 GCA_035649295.1 Propionibacteriaceae bacterium | reverse complement strand
CGGCTTCAGCCTCCATCCTCCCGATTGCGCGCCACGTTGAGTCCGAACGTTCCAGCTATCGCATCTCGCCGGGGAGGGTAGGACAACCGCGATGAAGGCCATGTACGATGCCTCCTCGGGTCGGAGCCTGCTGACCCGACCCGAGGTACTGCCGAGTTGCTGATGAGGAGGCCCTCCGAGGAACATCCCGACACTGGCGGAGGCTCATCAACAGACCAACCACCAGGGCAGACGCACCATCTCGCCCCCCTAGCTCAGTCGGCAGAGCACATCCATGGTAAGGAAAAATCTGGGGCAATTCTCCTCGTCCGGTGACCAGCAGGAACAGCCCTTTGTGCAGGTCAATGCCGATCGTAGCATCTGGATCAAGTAGCAGCGACTGGCAGCAATTGGCACCGGCTGGCGACCAATGCTGATGAGTTCTCAGCCGAGAACCGGACAAATGAACCGGCTCGTCTCTGGTTGAAGGGTCCAGTACCAAGGGTCCCGAGACATCCTCACACGGTCGCCAACGACCAAGGGCGAGTAGCAAGCACGCGCATACAGCGTCCGTAACCAAAGGATCCCTCGCGCCGTCCGATCCGCTGCGCTCTAGGAGACGCCTGGCCACAGAGCAAGCGATGAGGGCGGAATGCGCTACGGCGGTGCTCGGCGAAGTTCCATGCGGAGTATCCCATAGGACTAGGTGGACTTGACGAAGGAGCACGGGGATCGGCCGTTCAAGCTTGCGTTAGCACTCTCTGTTGGACTCCAATTCCGCTTTCAGGACCGGCCTTCTTCACAAAGGCCTTAGCTGCTTCCGAGAGCGTCTCAGATCCCGACGAAAGCTCAATCAAGATCTCAAAGACAGCCAGGCTTGCCTCCACTATCTTCACAAGAGCCTGGTGGAACGCCACAGCGTGGTGAGGCTGCTCGGTGCCAGAGATGAGTGCATCTATATCCTGGTAGTCGGTGCGAATACGGAGTCGCCAAAGGAAGTCGAAGAGAGTTGTCGGCGGGATCCGCTGCGCAATACTGTGAGCATCAGCGGTCGGCACACGGTTTTTCTGATGTTTCTTCCGCCACTCGGCCCTGCGCTGCTCGAAGAGCTTGGCACGAGTCGTTCGAAGAAGCATGCACAAACCGTCGTGGAATACCTCCGATCGCGGATGTTGCCAGTTGTCCAGTGGTCCAACAATAATTGCTTGAGGGAGACCGAGGAACTCTGCCTCGTCTCGGGTGGGATAGCCCACACACAAGGTCCCACGGTGGCGGGAACAGATGTCGCTCTATGATGGCATTGCCTATGACGCGAAGCACCTGCGCGTGGTCGCGTGTTTGCGGCTGCCCAGAGGCGGCGATCCAAGCCTGTGCACCATGGAAGATGGCGTAGTAACTGTCAGTTGTGACGACGGCCGAATGCCTTGATGCGGCAGGGGCGGCCGAGATGGGGCCGGATCATCATCGGCCTTCGGAGGCCCAGGAAGAGGATCAGGACGCTTGGGCTCGAGCTGGCCGGTGAGGTCGAGGCGGTGGGCCCGGGTGTGCGGCGGTTCAAGCCGGGGGACCAGGTGTTCGGATTCACCGGCTTCGGTGTCGGCGCCTACGCCGAGTACAAGTGCATGCCGGAGACCGGATCGCTGGCGCTCAAGCCGGCCAGCACCACCTACCCGCAAGCCGCCGCAGCCGTGGATGGCGCATCGACCGCGCTGTTCTTCCTGCGGGACAAGGCCAAACTCCGCAGCGGGCAGAAGGCCTTGGTCATCGGGGCCTCCGGAAGCATCGGCACCTACGCCGTGCAGCTCGCCAAGCACTTCGGGGCGGAGGTCACCGGCGTCTGCAGCGGCCGGAACGCCGACCTGGTCACCTCACTCGGGGCCGACCACGTGATCGACTACACGACGCAGGACTTCACCACGACCGACGCGACCTACGACGTCATCTTCGACACCGTGGGGCGCAGCTCCTTCGCGCAGTGCAGGGACTCGTTGACCAGGCACGGCTGCTACATCTCGACCACCGGGCTGTACAACGCCGTCCTTGCGCTGTGGACGTCGATGATCGGCGGCAAGCAGGTGCGCAGCGGGATGTCGGTCGACAGACGGGAGGCGCTGACCTACCTCCGGGACCGGATCGAAGCCGGCCAGCTCAGGGTCGTGATCGACCGGCAGTACCCGTTGGAGCAGATCGTCGAGGCTCACCGGTACGTGGACACCGGCCGCAAACGCGGCAACGTGGTCGTCACCGTGGGTCGCTGAAGCGAGCGACGCTCGGGGTCGGGATCGTCCTCGGACGCGGTGCAGGCTCATCATCAACCTGGCGATACGCGCACCGCCTTCCCCCCTCCACCACCACTCGTAATTACCGAACGACTTTGCTGGGGCCCTGTGGGCAGACCGGCGGCACAGCGCGCACGCCGTGCTCACCGGGCTGCTGGACCGGTCGGCACTCTACGGCGTGCTTCGCAGAGATCGAGGGGCTCGGCCTGGACGTGCTCGAGGTCTGCCAGCTCACCCGGACTGCGAATCACCAGGATCAGGTGACATCGGCTCACCGTGATGGCCGCTAGTTTCGGGCGCACCGAACCCCGCTACGAGAAGGTGCCGCTCCCATGACCAGTCCCTTGTGTGTGACACGCTCGCCGACCACCTCTTCACTCCGCAGAATGCAGCGTTCCTGCTCATCGACTACCAGCCCGCTCAGCTCGCCGCGGTCCGCTCGATGGATCACGCCGGCGGCCTCACGGTCGTGGCGGTCGACCGGAACGAGCATGCCTTGCGTGAACTCCCCGACGGTGTCCGCCGCGAGGTGGCCGATACCACCGACCCATCCGTGGCGACGCCGCTCATCGACCGGATCGCCGGCGAGGGTGGGCCCCCTGACGTGGCCCCTATGATTCTGACAGCGATGAAGGACCAGGAGCGTTCGGCTCGGTCGCTCGAGCTGGGGACGGCCCGGGTCGAGGCGTTCAGCGACGCCGTCATGGCGGTGATCATCACCATCATGGCGTTCCAGTTGCGGGCCCCGCGTGGCGCGACGTTGGACGCCGTTCGCGAGCAACTGCCGGGCCTGCTGGTGTACGTGCTCAGTTTTGTGTTCGTCGGGATCTACTGGAACAACCACCACCACCTGCTCCGGGCCGCCGACCGGCTCAGCGGCGCGGCGATGTGGCGAACCTGTTCCTGTTGTTTTGGCTGTCGCTCATCCCGGTGCTGACCGAATGGCTCCGGGACGAGTACCGCCACGCGCTTCCCGCTGCCGCATACGGCGCCGTGGCGCTCGCCGCGGGGTTGGCGTACGCGATCCTCGTACGAGCGCTTATCCGGGCGAACGGTCGTGAGTCGGCTGTGGCGAAGGCCATCGGGTCCGACGTCAAGGGGTACGCGTCGCTGGGGCTGGACGCCGCAGGGGTCGGGCTTGCCTTCGTGAGCCCATGGATCTCGTACGCGCTGTACGTGGCCGTGTCGATCATGTGGTTCGTCCTGGATCGCCGGTTCACCCGCTCGTAGCTGCCGCCCGGTTCCTGCCGACGACGGCCAACAGACCATGAGGTCACCATCTACGGCTGGAGCAACTACCAAGACCCCTCCTTGGAGCTGTGTGCGGTGGGTGGAGCCCGCTCCGGGTGCCCAGAGCCAGCGCATAATGTCGCTCATGTGCGGACGCATCCGACGTTGCGGAAGCACTTGCTCGTCCAGCCTCAGCCGGTGAACCGAGGACCCGCGGTGTCCTCGCTGACCAGGGAGCTGAACCCCGCAAGCCCGATCGGGCGATGCCTCCGCGAGCGCTTCCCGAACCTCCGCGACCTGCAGAGCGCCGTCCGTGCGAGTTACCGGAACGGGCGACCCTCTGTAACTACACAAGCCCGCACTATGCCGAGGCCCTGATCACGGTGAGCGGCTGTCACCTGATTCTGGTGATTTCCGGTGCCGTGTGAGCTGGCGAACCTGGAGGAGGTCGAGGCCGAGCGCCTCGACCTCAGCCAGGACGCC
>DASRJV010000272.1:0-4167 GCA_035649295.1 Propionibacteriaceae bacterium | reverse complement strand
AGGCGGAACCATGCGCGCGATGCGCGAGCAGCTGCTCAAAATTGACGCATTAGTGTCGACTGAACCGGGCAACGGAAAGAGGATTCGGCCATGACGATCTCTGAGATGATCCCGCTCAGTACGCGCGCAGACTGGACGGTTGAACGCGCTGTCGCGGCCGTCTCGACCAGCCTCGCAAGCGTCCGACGGCTGGGTGTTGCATTCTCGGGCGGTGTCGATTCGTCCTTATTGCTTGCGCTCGCGACACAGATCCTGGGCATCGACCGAGTTGTCGCCTTGCTCGGGGTATCCCCGAGTCTGGCTGCCGAGGAGCGAAACGCAGCCCACGAGGTCGCGCGCCACATTGGCGTACGGCTCGTCGAGGTGATGACGTACGAGGGTGATCGTCCGGAGTATCAGGCCAATGGGCCTGATCGATGCTTCTACTGCAAAGAAGAACTCTTCAGCCGGATCGATGATGAGGTCGCCCAACAGTACGGGCTGGATGCCATTGCGTACGGAGAGAATGCCGACGATGCCTTGCGACCGGACCGACCGGGTGCCAGTGCTGCCACCAACCACAATGTCCTCCGGCCCCTTGCCGACGCTGGCATGACCAAACTGGCAGTGCGTACGGTGGCCCGCGCCCTAGGTCTGCAGGTGGCCGACAAGCCTGCGGCGCCTTGCCTCGCATCGCGGATTCCGCACCACCAGGTGGTCACGCCGACCAAGCTCAGCCAGATCGACCGTGCCGAGTCGGCATTGCGCCAGCTCGGGTTCGCGGAGCTGAGGGTTCGGCATCACGATGACATTGCGCGGATCGAGCTGCCTCCCCCAGATCTGATTCGAGCGGTCAGCGATCCACTTCGCACCAAGGTGTTGGACGCCGTACGAGGTGCCGGCTTCAGATTCGTCGCGGTGGATGTCGCGGGGATTCAGTCCGGTGCCTTCACCCTGCCGCTCGTCAGTCCTGATCATGAGTGAATTTGCCAGCACCGCAGCACCGCTCGAGGCGTTCGCCAACCTCGATCACAGCCGGACCACGCGACGCGGTTATCCGGAGGCGATCTATTGCGAAGGAAAGACACCTGAACAAGTCGGCATGATCGCCGCCGCTGTTCGTGATCAACCACACGTGACCTTGTTCACTCGAGCTAACAAGCAGCACGCTGCTGCCATCCTGGCGGAGCTTCCCGGCGTCTTTCATGATCAAGAGGCGGGCCTGCTGGCCTGGCCGGCCGATCCCCCCGCCGCGAGTGGCGGGCTCGTCGTGGTGGTCGCCGCCGGAACCTCAGATCTGCCCGTGGCCAAAGAGGCTTGGCTCACGGCGTGCTACCTGGGCCGGTCAACCGAACTGGTTGTCGATGTCGGCGTCGCGGGCCTCCATCGGGTCGTGGGCCGTCTCGACTTGCTGCGCCGGGCACGGGTGGTGGTCGTAGCTGCCGGTATGGACGGCGCTCTTCCCAGTGTCGTGGCGGGCCTGATCGCAGCACCCGTGGTGGCGTTGCCCACCTCAGTGGGATACGGCGCGGCCTTCGAAGGGTTGGCCGCCCTGTTGGCGATGCTCAACGCCTGCGCGCCCGGAGTGGCGGTAGTCAACATCGACAACGGCTATGGCGCCGGTCACCTGGCGGCCCAGATCGCAGCGCCATGAGCAGCTCACGCCACGCCTGGATCGATGCCTCCGCCGGTGTCGCGGGCGACATGTTGCTGGGTGCGCTGATCGACGCGGGGGCGAATCTGGCGGTTGTGCAGCAGGCCGTCGATGCCGTGATCGCTGAATCCGTGAAACTGGCATCGACAGCGGTTACTCGAGCCGGACAGCATGCCAGCCGAATATCAGTCGAGGTGATCGCCGACGACGTTCCGGTTCGGGCATGGCGGGTGGTCAAGGACCTCATTGCCAACGCGGATCTTGCGGCCCCGATCCGCGACCGGGCGCTTGCGACCTTCGGCCGACTCGCCGAGGCCGAAACTAGAGTCCACGACCTGCCGCCGGAGGAGGTGCACTTCCACGAGGTCGGCGCACTCGACTCCATTGCAGACATCGTGGGAGTTGCGGCTGCCCTGCACTCGCTCGGGATCGACAGCATCAGCGCGAGTGCCGTGGCCGTCGGATCCGGACGAGTCCGAGGTGCCCACGGTGAGATGGGTGTTCCGGTGCCAGCCGTTGTGGAGCTGGCGGCAGGATGGAAGATCTTCGCCGGCGGCTCCGGCGAACTCACCACTCCAACCGGCATGGCATTGGTATCAGCTCTGGCCGAGCGGTGCGAAGACCTGCCGATGCTCACCCTGCTTGCTTCCGGCGCTGGCGCCGGCACCCGCGATACCCCCGGTCGCCCGAACCTCACCCGAGTACTCATCGGCGAACGAGTCCCGCGGCCTGAAGACGATCTCACTGAGGCGACAGTGCTGATCGAGGCCAACGTCGATGATCTGGACCCTCGGCTCTGGCCTGGCGTGCTCACCAGCTTGCTCAGAGCCGGAGCCGCCGACGCATGGCTCGTTCCGATCATCATGAAGAAAGGTCGGCCCGCGCATACAGTCAGCGTTCTGGCGCGGCCCGATCAGGCAGCCGATCTTCGCTACCTGCTCTTGGTCCTGACGAGCACCATCGGCGTGCGGGAGACGAGAGTGCGTAAGACGGCCCTACCACGAGGATGGGTCGATTTGATCATCGAAGGTAGCTGCATATCAATGAAGATCGCGCATCGCCATGGGACGATTTGGCAAGTCACGCCCGAGTTCGATGATATTGAGCGGGCATCGGATGAGCGGGGCCTCTCCTCTCTCACCGTGCTCGAGCAGGCCATGGCAGCCGCGCTAGCGGCAGGCCTGGTGTCCGGCGCACCGGTACCGAACGGCCTGCGCACCAGCCGCAGCTAAGCCCCAGGCGTCAGCCTTCCCGTTGCAACCGCAAGACGCACACCAGCGACGCTCGGGGAAACCAAGCAGAGACCGCGATCGTTTCTCTGAGCTCCAGTTGCCGCAACCGCCGTCGAGTAGGCTCATCAGAGCCCAAATCGCGACCAGCTTGCGATAGCAACGCAACGCCCAAAGCCTGCGCCAGAGAGAGAAGTCGATGACCGAGCCAACGTCGTCCGCCGCCGCCGCACCGGCGCCGCTCACCCCGCCTGAGGGCACTCCGCTGACGCTGACCGCGCCGGCTGCGCCGCCACAAGTCGTGGCCACTCAGGCTCCCGCCATGGCTCCACAGGTAGACCCAGCTATGCTCCCGGAGCTCGACAGCAAGGTGGACGGCTTCTTGAGCACTTTGATGAACGCTCAGACCCGCTCACCTGAGTTCGCCCAGCAGGCAGCCAATGTGCGGAGCATGGGTGACGCTGACATCCGTCGGTCTGCCGAGACCTCGAACCGTCTGCTGCAGACGCCGGTGCGAGCACTCAAGGAGGGTGGCATAGCCGAAGGATCCAAGGTTGGCAACACTTTGCTTGAACTTCGCCGCACGGTCGAGGACTTGGACCCAAGCCGAGCTACCGGGGTGCGCAAGTTTCTCGGGGTGATCCCGTTCGGCGACAAGGTCACGGATTACTTCCGGCGCTACGAGTCCGCCCAGGGCCACTTGAACGGGATTCTGCACGCTCTACGCAACGGCCAGGACGAGCTGACCAAGGACAACGTCGCCCTCAACCTGGAGAAGCAGAACCTCTGGGGTGCCATGGGGCGCCTGAACGCCTACATCTATGTCGCCGAGCGGCTCGACGCACGGCTTGCCGCCACCATCTCACAGCTGGAGATCTCCGACCCCGAGCGGGCAAAGGCGCTGAGCCAGGACGTACTGTTCTACGTCCGTCAAAAGCACCAAGACCTGCTGACCCAGCTCGCGGTCTCAATCCAGAGCTATCTCGCCATCGACATCATCATCAAGAACAACATTGAATTGATCAAAGGCGTCGACCGGGCTTCGACCACAACAATCTCGGCTCTCCGTACGGCGGTGATCGTGGCGCAGGCCCTTGGAAATCAGAGATTGGTTCTCGATCAGATCACGGCTCTCAACACCACGACCTCCGACCTGATCCAGCGCACTTCGGAGATGATGCGTGACAGCTCCGCGAAGATTCAGCAGCAGGCAGCTTCCGCGACCATCGGACTGCCACAGCTGCAGGCGGCGTTCCAGAACATCTACGCCACGATGGACTCCATCGACAACTTCAAACTTCAGGC
>DASRJV010000271.1:0-13294 GCA_035649295.1 Propionibacteriaceae bacterium | reverse complement strand
CTCTGGTGTGGCCCGGGTCGAAGACGTCGGCCCGGTGCTGCTGGGTCGGCTGCGGAGCCTGTTGGGGGAGCGCTGCATGATCAGTGTGAAGCCGGTGATCGACCTGCCCGCCGGACACACCCCAGTCGACTGCTACGAGATTCCGGCTCGGCTTCGGGAGCAGCTGCAGTTGCGCTACCCGGCTGACGTGTTCCCCTACGCCGCCGGCGTGAGCCGCCGCATGGACATCGACCACACCATCCCCTATCTAAGTCCCGATAGGGGAGGGCCGCCGGGCCAGACCAGGATCGGCAACCTCGGACCCCACGTCCGCCGCAACCATCGCCGCAAAACTCATGCCGGCTGGCAGGTCCGGCAACCCGAACCCGGAGTCTGGCTATGGCGCTCACCACACAGACGCATCTACCTAGTCAACGCCACCGGCACCCACCCACTCGGCGACACTGAGTTCGCCCAGGCGATTTGGCGGACGGCTGCGAGCCCATCACCGGCGCGGATGAGCAGGATCGCGATTCGATCGCTAGCTGGTGAGGACTGAGGCGACCCCAGGTGCGAGGAAGCGACGACCCATCACACGTTCGGAAACGCCTTGCCGATCCAGGTAGGGGGTGATGCCGCCGAGGTGGAACGGCCAGCCAGCACCAAGGATCAAGCACAGATCGATATCCATCGGCGCAGCGACAACCTCCTCAGCCAGCATCAAGCCGATCTCCTCTGCCAGTGCATTCAGCGCCCGCTCTCGCACTTGCTCGGCGGTGCTCGGCCGATCACCAACAACGAGCAGTTGCGCGGTCTCATCGCTGACGTACGCCTCTCCCTCCGGTGTCCAGTCGTAGATGCCAGGCCTCTGGGCATCGACCAGTGCCCGGAGGTTGGACGAGACAGGGAACCGATCGCCGAATGCCGCATGCAGACTCTCAACCACATGCAAAGCCACCGCTGGACCAACCAGCTGGAGCAGTACATAGGGCGACATGGGTAGGCCGAGCGGCCGAAGCGCTGCGTCGGCGACCGGAACTGGCGTGCCCTCATCAACAGCAGCAAAGATTTCCGCCATCAGCCTGAGCAGCAATCGGTTCACCACGAAGCCGGCGGAGTCCTTGACCAGCACCGCGTTCTTCTTCAACGTCTTCGCCACCTGAAATGCTGTGGCCAAGGTCTCATCGTCGGTCGCCGGAGCCCGGACGATCTCAAGCAGCGGCAGCACCGCCACCGGGTTGAAGAAGTGGAAGCCGACCACTCGCTCCGGATGATCAAGATCCGCCGCCATCTGTGCCACGGATAGCGAGGAGGTGTTTGTAGCGAGCACGCAGCTCGCAGAGACATGCTTCTCAAGATCAGCGAAGACTTGCTTCTTGATCGACATCTCTTCGAAGACTGCCTCGACGACGAAGTCGCAGTCAGCGAAGTCCACCAGTTCGGTTGTGCCGGAGACGAGTGCGCGTAGCCGGTTCGCTTCGTCGCGGGAGATCCGCCTCTTACCGAGCAGCCTGTCGATCTCGGCCGACACGTAACCCAGGCCCTTGTCGACTCTTTCTTGATCGAGATCGGTGATCACCACCGGCACGTGAAGGCGGCGCAGGAACAAGATCGTGAGCTGGCTGGCCATCAGGCCGGCGCCGACGATGCCAACTTTGGTCACAGGTCGCGCCAGTGTGGGATCGGGTGCACCGGCCGGCCTGCGTGCGCGCTTCCGAACCAGGTCGAACGCGTACAGGTTGGCGCGCAGCTCGGGACTCATGATCAGATCGGCTAGGGCTTCGTCCTCGGCTGCGTACGCAGCGGCCCGGTCGGCAGATCTGGCTGCAGCCATGAGCTCGAGCGCGCGGTATGGTCCCGGCGAGGCGCCGAACACCTTGCTGTCGGCGAAGCTGCGACCCCGAGCCAGCGCGTCGTTCCAAGACTCTCCTCGGTCGACCTCGGGCCGGGTCACCGTGAGCGATCCAGCGACGATCTGACCCGCCCAGTCCAAGGAGCGAGCGAGGAAGTCTGCACCATCGAAGATCGCATCGGCCAGGCCGAGCTGGTACGCCTCCGGCCCAGTCAGCATCTTGTTCTGACTGAGTGGATTCTCGATGATCAACTGGACGGCGCGATCGGTGCCGATCAAGTTAGGGACCAGGTAGGCACCGCCCCAACCAGGCAACAAGCCAAGAAAGCATTCCGGCAAAGCGATTCCGGGCGCCGCCGCAGAGACTGTCCGGTAGTGGCAGTGCAGCGTGAGCTCCAGACCGCCTCCCAGTGCAAGTCCGTTGATGAAGGCGAAGGTCGGCACCTGCGAGGTGTGCAACTTGTCGTAAACGGCATGCCCGATCCGCGCGATAGCGAGTGCATCGTCCCGGTTGACGATCTTGGAGAACGCGGAAAGGTCGGCGCCAGCCACCAGCATGAACGGCTTACCGGTCACAGCGATTGCCAACACGTCATCCCGTGCCAGGGCAGCATCGATGGCCCGGTTCAGTTCGCTCAGCCCCCGAGCGCCCAAGGTATTGGGCCGGGTGTGATCACGGCTGTTGTCCAGAGTGATCAACACTGTGGTCCCCGTTGTGTGTGGCAGCTTGATGTCCCGGCTCAAAGCATGCGTCACCACCTCACCGTCGCTCCTGGCAGAGGCTTCGGCGATCACTCGCTCGAACTCATCGGCCCTCACGGTCCCTCCCCCGAGTAGTGGGGGTTCTCCCAGATCACCGTGCCGCCCATGCCGAGCCCGATGCACAGCGTGGTGAGCCCATAGCGGACCTCCGGATGCTCGCGGAATGCGCGCGCCAGATGGATCATCAGTCGCACCCCCGAGCTGGCGAGCGGATGGCCGAGGGCGATGGCACCGCCGTATGGGTTGAGACGCGGATCATCTGCGGCCAGCTCGAAATGATCACAGAAGGCAAGCACCTGGACGGCAAACGCCTCATTGATCTCAAAGGCGCCGATGTCGCCCATTGACAGACCGGCTTTGGCCAGCGCCTTCTCCGTGGCGGGGATCGGTCCTACGCCCATGACCTCGGGATCGACGCCGGCGAACGCGTATGAAACCAGCCTCATTGCCGCTGGCAGACCAAGCTCCGCGGCAACACTCTCGGCCGCCAAAAGGCAGGCCGTCGCTCCATCGTTCAGGCCCGCCGCATTGCCTGCCGTGACACGCCCATGTGGACGGAACGGAGTTCTCAACGTCGCCAGCGCCTCGACAGTGGTGCCTGGTCTTGGCTGCTCATCAGCGACGGCCAGCCCCCAGCCGCGCTCAGAGCTCCGAGTCGCGACATTGACCAGTGACTCCTGGATCACACCTTGCTCATACGCGCGCTGCACTCGTTGCTGGCTGAGCGCCGCGAAAGCATCAGCTCGTTCCTTAGTGATGTCTGGGAAGCGATCATGAAGGTTCTCTGCGGTCGATCCCATGATCAGCGCTGACTGATCGACCAGCCTCTCGGCGACAATCCTGGGGTTCGGGTCGATGCCCTCGCCCATGGGATGGTGACCCATGTGCTCGACTCCACCCGCAATAGCGACGTCGTATGCACCGAAGGCGATTCCTGAAGCTGTGGTGGTCACCGCAGTCATTGCTCCGGCGCACATCCGGTCAATCGCGAAGCCCGGGACCGAGCGTGGAAGCCCAGCGAGCAAGGCGGCTGTACGCCCGATGGTCAGGCCTTGGTCGCCGATCTGTGTGGTCGCAGCGATCGCCACATCGTCGATCCGATCTGGCGGTAGCTCCGGATGGCGCCGCAGCAGTTCCCGGATGCAGTTGACGACGAGGTCGTCGGCCCGGGTCTCGGCGTACATGGAGCCGGCCTTGCCGAAGGGGGTGCGTACGCCGTCGACAAAGACCACATCACGAAGATCACGAGGCATACCGAAATATTACTCATCAGTAACTATGGCTACCGACGGTGGCTGTGCTAGCCAAGCAGCGGCGTGATGGCCGAGACCGTCAGCTCACGCTGCCACGGCCGGGCGCCAAGGTCGGTCAGCGCCTGATCGACGGACTCCTCGGTCAACGGGGATGGCGGGCGCCAGGCCAGGCGACGTAGGTGATCCGGCGTAAGGAGGTTCTCCATCGGCACTTCGTACCGCTCCGAGATGGCCAGCAGAGCACCGCGCACCGCCGCTAACCGGGCGGCCGCCCCAGGATTCTTTGCGGGCCACAACCGCGACTGCGGGGGTCCATCGCTAGGAACATGCATCGGCGGCAAAGCGCTCTCTGGCATCCGTGCCACAGTGTCGAGCGCCTTCAGCCAGCTGGACTCGGCCCGCTTCGCCTGGCGGCGAGAGAACGCTGGGACCTGCCGAAGTGTGGCGCGATCCGGGTGCTTCTGGGAAGCCAGTTCGGTGATCGCGACATCAGGCAGGATCTTGGCCGGCGCCCGATCCAGGCGCTGTGCGATGGCATCGCGGGCGTACCACAGCTCGGCGACGTACGCCAGACCTCGGCGATTGTGAACGTGATGGATTCCAGAGGTGCGGCGCCATGGGTCGCGTCGCGGTTCGGGACTGATCCCAGCGTTCGCAACAAGAGCCGCAAACTCTTGCTCGGCCCACCTCCATTTGCCGGTTTCAACCAGCCGGGCTGCCAGCCGATCACGTAGTTCGATCAGGAGCTCGACATCCAGGGCGGCATAGATCAGCCACTCCTCAGGCAGCGGCCTCTTCGACCAGTCCGAAGCGGAGTGCTCCTTCAGCAGCCGCACTCCCAGCATCTCCTCGATCATGGTGCCCAGAGCAACGCGGGGATAACCGAGCAGTCGTGCGGCGAGCTCGGTGTCGAACAGCGTCCTAGGCACCAGCCCGACCTCGTACAAACACGGCAAGTCCTGGCCGGCCGCGTGGATGATCCACTCCGCCTGCGACACTGCGGCACCGAGGGATGAAAGATCTGCCGGCTGGCCGAACTCAATGGGATCCACCAAGTGCGTCCCGGCCCCGGCACGGCGCAGCTGGATGAGATAGGCGCGCTGGCTGTATCGGAAGCCGTGTGCCCGTTCAGCATCCATGGCGACGGGACCGGTTCCGGCACGCAACGCACCGATTGTCTGGTGCAACGCGTCTGGGGTTGTGACGATAGCTGGCACGCCCTCCGCGGGCTCGGTGAGCAGCTCCGCTTCCTGATCGATATCAGGCGCGGTTAGCGGTACTTCTGTCAACGTCTCCGGGTACTTCGGCTCGGCGGTTTGCGCCGTGACGGCATCAACACCACCCCGGCGGGTAGCGGTGGCAGCCCGGCTAAGGTACAGAGTAGTTCAGCCCAGGCGGCCAGATGAGGGCCCAGTCCTGCGCCATCCTCCAGCAACGGCGTCCACGAGGCACGGATTTCGATCTCCGCACGTGGCGGTTCAGAGGACATGCCTCCGAAGGATTCGCTCGAGACTGACGTCACCGTGCCGCTCGGGGCATCGTATGCAGCGGCGTGACTGTCGAGTGCATCGATCAGCCACGACCATCCCACACCCGCGAGCAGGGGGTCTGGCACCATCTCTGGGTCGAGATCGGCTCGGGCGAAGGTGACGCAACGGAACGTGCCCTGCCATGCAGCGTTGCCGGCGGGGTCGTGGAGCAAGACAAAGCGGCCGCTGCCTACTTCCTCACCGTTCGCGACGACATCGGCGGTGACGGCCGCTGAGTACGGCGCGATGCGCTGTGGTGCTGGGAGCTCCTCCACGTGCAACTCGGAGCGCCAGACCGCAGACGTCAGGTCCTCAACGGCCCGACGAAACGCGTCCGGCGCTGGAGCCGCATCGCTATTCGCTGCCATCCGACGAGCGTATTCGGCAGCACATAGGCGACAGTTTCGACGCGCCGGGTTTTGTAACCGTGAAAAGATTCACGAGTGCGTCGCCTGGCTTCCGATCTGCCTTTGCTCGTCGCCGCATGCCGTAAGAGTCACCCGAACGATCGCGTACCGGTGTGGTTCATGAGACAGGCGGGCCGTTCTCTTCCGGAGTATCGGGCAAGCCGAAAAGGCATCGGGATGCTCGAAAGCTGCATGCGCCCGGAGCTGGTAGCTGAGATCAGCATGCAGCCAGTGCGCCGCTACGGTGTCGACGCCGCAATCTTGTATTCCGACATCATGCTGCCGCTCAAGGCAGCGGGGGTGGACCTGGACATCGTCTCCGGCCGCGGTCCGGTGATTGCTCGTCCGATCCAGTCATCTAGTGACCTCGAGCAGCTGCGGCCACTAGATCCTGAGCGCCTCTGGTACGTCACCGAGGCAGTTGGCCTGATCACCAGCCAGCTCGGCAGCGTTCCCCTGATCGGCTTTGCCGGCGCGCCGTTTACCTTGGCCAGCTATCTGATCGAGGGCGGGCCGAGTCAGGACTACGCGGCGACGAAGGCTTTGATGATGAGTGAGCCTTCGTTGTGGCATGCGATATGTACCCGGCTGGCAGATCTGTCTGCCGCCTTCCTCCGCGTCCAAGTGGCAGCGGGCGCCGCAGTGGTGCAGCTGTTCGACTCGTGGGCTGGAAGTCTCAGCGCCGAGGACTACAGCCGGTATGCGCAGCCGTACTCTGCTCGGGTGTTGCAGGCGCTGACTGAGACCGGAGTGCCGCGGATCCACTTTGGCGTCGGTACCTCCGAATTGCTCTCACTGATGGGTGCTGCTGGCGCGGAGGTCATCGGCGTGGACTGGCGGCTGCCGCTGGCCGAAGCAAGTCGTCGGGTTGGCCATCGCTATGCACTGCAGGGCAACCTCGAGCCTGCGCTGCTGTCGGCGCCATGGTCGGTGCTGTCCGAGCGCGTTCGGGAGGTTGTTTCATCAGGTGCTGTCGCGCCCGGTCACATCTTCAACCTCGGACATGGTGTACCGCCCGACGCCGACCCTGCGATCCTGGCCATGATTGTCGAACTGGTCCACGCCGAGGGCGCTCAGTTACGGCGTGAGGCCCGTGAAGAGCTGGCTGGTGCGTCTGCGGCGGGTGGCCGATGATCAAAGTTGCAGTCGTTGGGGGCGGGATCACCGGGCTCAGTGCAGCCCGCTTGCTCGCTCTGCAGGGTGTTGATGTCGTCGTGCTCGAGGCTGGCAACCGATGGGGCGGCAAGCTTGCCGCGGTTGCGACGAACGGAGTACGTCTGGACGGTGGTGCAGAGTCGATCCTGGCGCGCCGGCCTGAGGGTTTGCAGCTGATCGATGAGCTCGGTCTGGGCTCTCGCATGGTGCATCCGAGTGACACCAAACCCCAATTGCTGGTGGGCGGTCACCTGCACGCGATGCCGACCTCGCTTCTCGGCGTACCGACCGACGTCGGCCAACTCGCCGGCTTGCTCTCAGCTGAAGGTTGGCGGATGGCGGCGTCAGAGCCAGAACGGCCTGCGCCCGCCTTTGACCGCGACGTTGCCATTGGCCGCTATGTCGAAGAACGGTTTGGCGCAGAGGTGACCGATCGACTCCTCGAGCCGCTGTTAGGCGGGGTCTACGCCGGATACGCGCGCCGGCTCTCCTTCGATGCGGTGGCCCATGAGCTGTTCCTGCGCGCCAAGGGCGGCGGCTCACTGCTTCAGCATGCCCAAGCGATCAGCCAGGAGGGACCGGAGGGTCCGGTCTTTGCAGGGCTGCGTGGCGGTGTGTCGATCATGGTCGACGCGCTCGTTGATGATCTTGATCGGCGTGGGGTCGTGCGGCGGCCGGGTGCGGCCGTGCGAGGGCTTGATCACATGGCTGGTGGATATCAGCTGGTGATAGGTGCTGCCGGGGCACCAGAGATGATCATGGCCGATGGAGTATTGCTCACAGCTCCTGCCACAGCGACCGGGCGACTGCTCTCCGGTCTGGTGGACTCGGCGCAGGAGTTCGCGCGCCTGCCGTATGCGTCAGTCGCTGTCATCACCCTGGTGGTGCGGGGAGTGCGATCGGACGCCTCCGGGCTACTGGTCCCGCCCGGCGAACTGCCGACGATCAAGGCGTTGACGTACTCGTCGATCAAGTGGCCTTGGGTTGCCTCCCAAGCGCGTCGGGCGTGGGGCCCAGGGGTCGAGATCGTCCGAGTCAGTATTGGACGGCATGGGGAGCCGACGAGTCTCCAGTTCAGCGACCGAGCACTCATTGATCGCACCTTTAGTGAGGCCTTGTCTATTCCCGGATGGGAGACGGCCACGTTCGTCCATGGTGTCGTGAACCGCTGGGGTGGCGCCTTGCCGCAGTATCAGGTCGGACATCGCGATCTCGTCGCCCAGTTGCGCTCAGAGGTGGCAGGCAGACCCGGGTTAGCGGTGGCCGGGGCAGCGTTGGACGGGGTAGGGATCGCGGCCTGTCTGGGTTCGGCGCGGGCTGCGGTCGAGGCTCTCGCGGCTGACTTCGGTCTAGGCCGTAATGAGATGATCAAGAGCGAAGATCAACTCGAGGAGAGCGAGAGATGAAGGCGCGCGAGATCAACTCGACGATTCGCTACACCATGTGGTCGGTATTCAAGCGAGAGGGCCAGCTCGACGACCCCGCGTACGAGACGGCGGATGCAGCGCTGAAGGCGATCGACCATGCCACTCAAGACGATGACCTGGTGATCCGTGGCTGGTACGACGTCGCCGGTCTCCGTGCGGACGCCGACCTGATGGTCTGGATGCATGCGCGCAGCTCGGACACGCTGCAGGACGCCTATCATGCGCTACGCCGCTCCGACCTCGGGGCACATCTAGTGCCGGTCTGGTCGCAGATGGCTCTGCACCGTCCGGCTGAGTTCAACAAGGGTCATGTGCCGGCGTTCATGCAAGATGAGGAGCCCAAGGCGTACCTCTGTGTCTATCCCTTCGTGCGCTCCTACGAGTGGTACCTGCTGCCGGATGAGGAGCGGCGCGCGATGCTCGCCGAGCACGGCATGATGGCTCGGCCCTATCCCGACGTACGGGCCAACACTGTCTCATCCTTCGCCTTGGGCGACTACGAGTGGATGCTGGCGTTCGAGGCCGACGAGCTGCATCGCATCGTGGACCTGATGCGAGCCCTCCGCGCTGCCGCCGCGCGCCGGCACACCCGCGAAGAGGTGCCCTTCTACACCGGGCGGCGACGAGAACTCAGCGGCATCCTCGCCCTCTGGTGAGGGATCAGGAACGAGCGGGCTCGAGGCTGAGCGAGACCGAGTTGATGCAATAGCGCAGGTCGGTCGGTGTGTCGTAGCCCTCGCCTTCGAACACGTGACCCAGGTGCGAATCGCACGTGGCGCAACGAACCTCGACGCGCTTCATGAAGAGCGACTTGTCCTCGATGTAGCGCACCCGATCCTCAGCCAGGGGTGCGAAGAAGGAGGGCCAGCCACAGTGCGACTCGAACTTCTGGTCGCTTCGGAACAGTTCTGTACCGCATGCCTTGCAGCGGTAGACGCCCTCAGTCTTGGTGTCGGTGTATTCGCCGGTGAAGGGCCGCTCGGTGCCGGCTTCGCGGAGGACCTTGTATTCCAGCGGGGTCAGCTGGGAACGCCACTCTGCCTCGGACTTGATCACTTTGCCTACTTGGGCGGCCGGATTGTTCTGCGTGTCGGTCATCTCTGCCTCTCGGTTGCGGGGCAACTTTGTCAACCGCCAACGTGGTATGTCTGTTCCCGACAGTACTCACCTATGCTGACGCCATGCCGGTGCCAGCGGTCGAGCTCGAGGTCGGTAACCGCACCGTAAGGGTGACCAGCCCAGACAAGATCTACTTTCCGGACGTCGGCCTGACCAAGCTCGACATCGTCTCCTATGTCATTGCCGTAGGCGACGGCATCTTCGCGGCGCTGAAGGATCGGCCCGTCACAATGGAGCGTTGGCCCGGCGGCTATCGGCCCGATGTGAAACTCAGCACGCGCAGCGATCACCATGGCGAGGCGTTCTACCAGAAGCGGGCACCTTCCAAGGGCATGCCTGAATGGGTCGAGACGGTGACCATCGCCTTTCCGTCAGGACGAACCGCCGACGAGGTGTGCGCGACCGAGCTGGCGACCATCGCCTGGATGGCGAATCTAGGCACACTCCGCTACCACCCCTGGCCGGTGACCAAGGCCGACACACAGAAGGTCGACCAGCTGCGCATTGATCTTGATCCGCAGCCAGGGACTGATTTCGCTGATGCCGCACGTGCGGCACATGAGCTGCGCTCAGTGCTCGAGGACGCCGATCTGGTCGGGTTCCCAAAGACCAGCGGTGGCCGAGGCGTCCACGTCTTCGTACCGATTCAGCCCGCGTACGGCTTCATCGAAGCCCGGCACGCGGTGATCGCGCTGGGCCGCGAGCTCTCCCGCCGAATGCCCGAACACGTCACGGTTAGCTGGTGGAAGGAGGAACGCGGCGCCCGTATCTTCGTGGACTTCAACCAGATGGCGCGGGACCGAACCATTGCATCGGCCTACTCCATCCGGCCGACGCCGACCGCAGTAGTGTCAGCTCCGTTGACCTGGGATGAGCTGAGTGACGTCGCACCAGAGGACTTCACCGTCACCTCGATGCCAGCCAGGTTTGCGAAGACAGGTGATGCGTGGCGACCCTTCTATGAATTGGAACCCCGCAGCCTTGATGCCGCGCTGGAGATGTACGCGCGCGACGAGCGGGAGTTGGGCACCGGCAAGTATGGCGGCGCAGAAATGCCCTATCCGCCTGACTATCCGAAAATGCCGGGTGAGCCATCTCGGGTGCAACCGAGCCGAATGACCAATGAAACAAGGGAAAAAGAGGGACTTGCCTGAGTGTTGCGAAGTAGCACAGATTTGCTCAGTCGCATCATGGGCTCGCGAGCGTTCACCGCAGTAGTAAGGGCGGTCCTGTATACAGCTCGACGCGACGAAGACCCAGAACAAGAATTCTGGGAGCCGAGCGAGCCGCAGGAGCGGCGAATCAAACCCGGGCAAGGGCACATCATAGAAAATGCCGCTGATCACCCGTCTGCTGTAGTTGATCACCTCAACTTCGAGCTGATCGACGATGACGATCTGAGAGTCGGCCAGGTGCGTCCCCACAAGACGGACGTCGCAGAACACGTTGTTGGCCTCTAGTTGAAGCCGCTCCTGCTCCTGCCGCCGCTCGGATTCCTTTGACCAGAAGGCGAGAACCACGAGAGCCACCACGCCGACGAGGCCAACAAACCAGGTGCCCGCTGCCTCGATCCAGTTGGCGTCGATGGGTCGGACGACCAATAGGAAAGTCGTTGTCCCGGCCGCTAGGGCGAGGCCAACAAGCAGCGTCGCCCAGACACGTCCCACGCCCGCGCACACTACGGCACCAGTGCGCAGTCAGGGCCGTTCCCCCTTTGTCCGCAGTGCCGCGAGCTAAGTCAGTAGTGGTGTCGAGGTCGGTCACAGCCGCTTACTCGCTCGCTAGTGCCGGTATCTGCCTCGCCAAGCGTGTCGGCTCGTTTCACCCGCGACTAGGACTAGGACGATCCCGGTTATCAGGAAGGTAAGTCCGATCGTCCACAGAATGGGCGACACGTAGTCGACGACCAGCAAGATCGGACTAAGCACGATCATCATCTCGATTCTCTGAACCCTCATTTACCCGCAAATGGGCCGCTTCATGCAGCAGCCACTTGCCGAAGCGTCACCGCTGAGCCTTGATTTGGCTGAGCTTGGTGGAGGCTGAGGCGAACAGCCGTGCCGCCTCCGCTGCTGCTGCTGTGAACCTCGCGGGCGGGATGATGGTGGTTTTCGCAGGCCAAGTGATCCTGACGACGAATCGGATGGGAAGGCATGATCAGCCCCCCGAGCTAGGATCGACCGCGTGGAGGGCGAGATCAACGAGGGCAAAGAAATTGACGAGCAGCCTCCGCAGCAATCTGCGGACAAGGCGAAGTTTGCAGATCCGTCGCAGGGCGCCCGCAAAACACCCGGGCCATACGCCCTAAAGCCGCAACCGGAGCCTGATTACGGCTCACTAGCGGACAAGCGGTCGCCGTCGCCACTAGACAAGCGCGGCAAGACTTAGACCGTTGTTATTGGGCCGGTCAAAGCCGTTTCCTCGCCTTGATCCCGGCCAGCGTCGTGGATGCCTCGGCGAGTAGCCGCATTATGCTCGTTAATGGCTGACGGACTGGAGGCACCGTGTCGGTAGTACTTCTGCTTCTTCTGATCGCGGTCGTGATCGGCGGCTATGCCGTGTCGGTGAAGCTCAATCCATGGGTGAAGTGCTCGAAGTGCGACGGCAAGCGGACGTCGCAAGGCTGGGTCTTTAGCCAAGCACACCACCGCTGCCCCAAGTGCGGTGGCACTGGGCGACAAGTCCGGTGGGGTTACAAGGTCTTCCACTTCGGACACGGGGGCAACCCGCGGCCGTAGAGGCCTCAGCGAGCAGCCGCATGGCTGTGCTGGCGACTCGAGGTAGCGGGCGGGTGTGGTGATCGTTGCCGCGGAAGGCCAGACGACACGCACGATCGGCGGATGGTCGGCGGGCCGGATTAACTCGATCGTGGGGCTGTCGGCAGCCATTCGTCCTAGGCGAATAGTCTCTATTTCAAGGAGACTGGACGTGCCCACCGATTACAACTCTCGGGCCGTCGCGGCTGCGCTGGCGCGCCGAAGGCACGGGGGAGGTAAGGGTGTTGGTCGCGGCAGCGGACAGCGCGAGACTGCACTGCGGGAGCTGCACGATCGGCACGCCAGCGAGCTGTGGCGGTTCGCGATGCGCCTCACCCACGATCGCCAGCTATCGGAGGACATCGTCCAAGAAGTGCTGCTCAGGGCGTGGATGGATCCCAGCCTCGGGCAGCACGATCAGGCCGAGGCCCGTAGCTGGCTCTTCACAGCCTCACGCAACTTGATCATCGACCGATGGCGTAGCGCGGCGTCCCAGCATGAGCAGCGAATGGAGGATCCGCCAGAGGAAAGCGCCGGCGACGCGACAAGCGTGGTACTCGACCGGTGGTTGATCGCTCAGGCACTTGCCAGCCTCTCCACGAAGCAGCGCTCCGTAATCAACGCCGCCTACAACGAGGGCAGGTCGATCGCCGATATTTCTGCCCGGCTCCACAGCCCGGAAGGAACCGTCAAGTCACGGCTGCACTACGGACTCAGAAATCTCAGATTGGCCCTCCAGGAGAAAGGAGTGACCCGGCCGTGAATGGAATGTTCGTGCGCCGCACGTGGACTGTTCGATTGGCTATATGCGTATCGTCGGAAGACGGGCCGACCAGGGGGAGGCGACGCAAGACCTGGAGTACTACGGTCGGCCCGCCCAAGCGAAGCCGCCTACAGCCGCTTGCTCGCTTTGATCCTGGCCAGCGTCGTGGACGCTTCAGCGAGTAGCCGCATCGCTGTGCTGGCGACTTCGTTGTTAGCGGGCAGGTGTGTGATCGTCGGCGCGGCCGGGGGGTGGAACTCAACCTTTTTCAAGCGCATGCTTTAGGTGCGTA
>DASRJV010000270.1:0-3479 GCA_035649295.1 Propionibacteriaceae bacterium | reverse complement strand
AGATCGTAAAAATGAGCGACGTTCCTATGGAGACCACGGCGACGATGCCCAAAGCGGCCCAGTCGATATGCATCAGGCGGCGCTCTTCGCTTTGGGCTTCTTGGATTTCTTGGGCTTCGGATTCTGCAGCCGCGGGTCGTCGGGGTAGGTGGTCGGCGTCGCGGCCGCGAGTACCAGGACCTCATGGCTGTCGGTGACATTTGCGTGGGTGATCTTGTGCCGGCGCGAGAGGACGTAGATCACCAGGCAGGCGACCGCCAGCAACACCATGAGCGCGACGACGCCAAAAACGCCCTGATCAGCTAGCAGTGCTGCGAGCCCACCGACCAAGCCGGCTCCGGGTAAGGTGAGGAGCCAGGCAAAAGCCATCCGGCTGGCGACGCTCCAGCGAACCTCGGCCCCGCGCCCAACCCCGGAACCCAAGATGCTGCCGGTGCTGACATGCGTGGTGGACAGACCGAACCCGAGGTGAGCCGATGCCAGGATTGTCGCGCTGGTCGCCGCGCCCGACGCCGCGCCCTGAGGCGTCTCGATCTCGACAATTCCCTTTCCCATGGTGCGCATAATGCGCCACCCGCCGGAATAAGTGCCAAGGCCGATCGCAACACCTGCGGCGATGATCACCCACAGCTGCGGCCCGGTCCCGGCCGCCTGCAGGTTGGCGGCGATCAACACTAAGGTGATCACGCCCATGGTCTTCTGGCCATCTGAGGTGCCATGAGCGAGCGCGACCATTGATGCAGTAAAGGCTTGCCCATACTTGAAGCCAGTTTCGCTGTGAACGCTCGGCGTCTTTCTGGTGATGCTGTAAGCCAGCCGGGTTGCCCAGGCAGCGGCGATACCGGCGACCAACGGCGCCACGATGGCGGGCAACAGGACCTTTGACACGATCACCCAGCCGTTCACCGACGCAATCCCGGCACCGACGACGACAGCCCCGATGAGGCCGCCGAACAGGGCGTGGGAGGAGCTGGACGGCAGGCCCAGAAGCCAGGTCATGAGGTTCCAGACAATGGCCCCGACCAGGCCAGCCAGGATGATCGGAACCGTGATCAGCTCGTCGTCGAAGAAGCCGCCGGAGATCGTCTTTGCGACCTCGGTGGATAGGCAGGCTCCGACGAGATTGAGAAACGCAGCGAGGATGACTGCGGTCCGCGGCTTGAGCGCGCCGGTGGCGACCGGTCCGGCCATGGCGTTGGCGCTGTCGTGGAATCCGTTGGTGAAATCGAAGATGAGGGCTACGACGACAACCGTGATGACGACAAACAGCTCTGTCACATCAGTCCCCATCCGGAACGGGTGGCGTGGTGTCGGTGAGCACCTGCTCTGACGCTAGAACCTAGCCGCCAAGTGAACAATATGTGAACGAAAAGCCAACTGAATCTGGCCGGTACCAGTGTTGCAGCGGTTTGGTCAAGATGTTGAGAGACCTTTTTCCTCATTCTTGTCGGGCACGAGTCCCAGCAGCAGTTCGTAGATGCGTTGCAGTTGGTCCGGCGGAGTGGGCGGCTGAACCAGGCTGGCCCCGATGGCGACCAGGTAGGGCAGCAGAGCGGCGGTGTGGGCCTGCGCAGGATCATCGAGGATCTTCGACCAGATGCCGTAGAGAGATTCGAGTCGCTGGCGGTCGACGCGCTCCTGGACTGCGCGTACCTCGGTGTCTGAGAAGGCCCAGGCGCGCATCGCAACCTCGAGTTCAGGTCTGTAGAAGCCCGGAGTGCCGGTAATGGCAGCTGTGAGTCCGGCCAGGGCAGCCTGCGAGGTCGCGGCCTTCGTCTGATCGATCGCCTGGTCGAGTGCTTTGACAACAAGATCTTCGTAAGCGGCAAGCAATGACCGTTTGAAGGCTGCTGCTCCCGCGAAGTGATGGTGGAAAGAGCCCTTACTCACGCCAAGGCGCTGACACAGCCGATCAATCCGGAGCCCATTAGGGCCGTCCTCAACGACGGCCGCGAGGCCGGCCTGCAGCCAGTCAGACCTGGTAGCCACGCCGCAAACATACCATACGGTATGGTATGGAGTGTGACATCGGTGACTGTGATCGGCGGTGGCCTGGGCGGGCTGGCGGCAGCTATCACTGCGGCCGAGGCTGGCGCCTCCGTCACGCTGCACGAAGCGCACCGAACGCTCGGCGGGCGGTGGCGCTCGACGCCGGTGCGAAAGAAGGCTGCCGCCAATCCCGGAGTGGAATCCGCTGGCTACAGAGCGCACGAGGGTCCGCACGTGATCTATCGCGACGGATCCATTTGGGCCTGGCTGAAGGAACGCCGCCTTCTTGGTGTTACCTGCCGCGTCCCCCTTGGTGCGGTGGTGCGATTCCAGTTCTGGCACGAGGGCCGGTTGCGACGGGTACCACCTATCGGTTTCATTCAGGCGCTGCGGATATCACACCGCCGCGACGTACCAGTTGATCAATCGTTCCGGGCATGGGCGTCGAAGCTCGTCGGCGACGAGGCGGCTGAAATGGGTGCTTCGGCGTCCGGTGTTGGGATCTTCTACCATGACCCGGGCTCCCTGTCGGCAGCGTTCGTCGCGGAGCGGCTGTCCCGGGTGTACTCCATCCCGCCCCCGGCGTCGTATCGCCAGGGCAGCTGGGGAGCGATGTTCGAGGAGATTGCGGCGTACGCCGGCCGGCTGGGGGTGATCATCGAGCTCGGATCCAGAGTGAGTTCGATTGGTCAGGGGATCACCATTGTCGCGACCGAACTGGAGTCGGCCCGAGTGCTGCTGGGCGACGACAGCTTGTCATGGCCTTCGGGGCGTGCTGCACTTCTTGATCTTGGAGTGAGGCGCGATCAGCATGACCTGTTTGTGGTAAGTGATCTTGACACTGCTGGCTGGCTGGAGAACTTCACCATGCCTGACCCGACGATCGCCCCGGCGGGTGAGCACCTCGTACAGATGCAGATGCCGATTGATGCAGAAGCCTCCAAGGCTGATGGAGTTGCTCGACTGGAGACCATCGCCGATCATGCATTGCCGGGGTGGCGGGAGCGTACGACGCATCGGCTCGAGTCGTTGGCCAACGCCCGGACCGGGGCCATCGACTTTCCCGGAACATCTTGGCGAGACCGGCCGGCGATTGATCGCGGCGACGGCGTCTTCCTAGTCGGGGACCGGGTGGCCGCGCCCGGCCTGCTGAGCGAGGTCAGCCTGAACAGCGGCGTACGGGCTGCTCAACTGGCTCTGGGCTGAGTAGGGTCATTCTCGGTTGGGTCCGAGCGGCGCCGGCCGCTACACTCTCACGGTGTTCCTCGGCGGTCGACGTGGCCGCACGGAGCATCCGCACCCGTGGCTCAACGGATAGAGCATCTGACTACGGATCAGAAGGTTGGGGGTTCGAATCCCTCCGGGTGCGCCATAGGCCTCTGACTAGCGAAAACGCTGGCCAGGGGCTTTAATTTTGCCCTCGGGGTGCTTGCATAGGGTTGCCATAGCATCTAGCCTTTTGCATCGTGCCAGCACCCAACCCGCTGCTA
>DASRJV010000269.1:0-8711 GCA_035649295.1 Propionibacteriaceae bacterium | reverse complement strand
CAGCAGGATCTTGAGGTCACCTGAGAGCTTGCGCGTCGGGTCAGTGAATGTTGCCGACGGCGTGGGGACGTCCGACGCCACCGTGGGCTGGACTGATTGTTCCCCGGATTCGCATCCTGCGAGCGCTGCACCCATCGCCGTCACCCCGGCAACCTGCAAGAAGCGGCGGCGCGTTATTTCATATGTATTCATAACCACATGGCTCCTCCGTCAAGTTGAATCAATTACCCGCGCGCTGGCGGCGCAAACCTCAGCTACATTCCGCCTCGGTTGCGGTCCGTAACCGTCTCGCTACTCAGACAGCTGTGACGACGTCAGGGCAGCGCTTCGCTGCTGCCTTCCAGGCTCGTCGGGCGAAGGGTCCATCGCCGAGGTAGTGGGTTCCGGCGTTGGTGACCAGGTAGTAGTTGCGGTGGGGTGATCGCCAGATCCAGACGCCGGGTTCGGGTTGTCGTACCCGCCAGCGGCTGTGGGTTTTGAGGCGGTGTTCGGTTCGGCCTAATGGTCCTAAACCGTGGATTCCGGTTTGGCCGGGTGGTCTGCCGCGGATCATTGGCAGGTAGGCCTTGGTGTGGTCAAGGTCCATCCGCTGCACCCCAGCGGCGTAGGGGAAGCAGCTGGCCGGCATACGCAGGAACATGGCCTCCCGGATCCGCCGCGGAATCTCATAGCTGTCCACCGGTGCGCTGTCTTGCGGATCGATGACCGGCTGCACCCTGATGTCGCACGCGGTGTCACCGAGGAAGCGGCGAACCTGACCCAACGTGATCGGTCCGACCCCTTCCAGCCGGGCCGCGCCGCCGATGAGGCCTGGCTGATCGTCGGTAAAGGCGGACAGCGCCTCCTGGCTGAGATGGATATGCAGCACCACCTTCGGCCGAAGTGTGCCGACATCGACTCCTGCCGGCTGGATGATCAACCCGCGGCCAGCCGGCCCAGTCTGCAGAGCAGTCGACTCCGTCGCCGGGGCAGTGGACTGATCGCAGGTATCGCTCGGCTCATTGTCGATTGGCTCTTGGGCCTGCTGCGGTTCAGTCGCGGGATGTTGCTGGTTGCGAAATTCCCACAGCAGCTGCAAGGCCAATGCTGGTTGAGCCAGAATGCCGATGGCTTTGGATCGTCGTAGGTCGGCTGACTCCAAATCGCCTTGCAGCCGCAGAATCTCAGCGATCCGGTTGATCGTGGCCATAAACCAGATCACATCGCCGCCGTTGGCTTTGGCGATCAACAGTTTCAACCCGGACTGGTTGGTGCGGCCGGCTCGGACGAACCGTTCCGCCTCCCAAATCTTGGCCTGCTCCTCAGCCGCCCGAGGGTCCGCCTCGATGATCTTGGCGGCCAGTAGCGTCTCGAACCGGCCCCACGGCAGCGCGGTAATCGCTGCCGCGACCGCAGCATCGACCTGCATCGCGGCAGATCGGCTCAGATGCCGGGTGGTCTGGGCGACCTTGCGGGCCTTCCACACCGGCACTCCTCCGGCCACGATCAGCCGCCACAGCTCCGGCAACCGATGCCGCAGATCCAACGCGTCAGCCATCAACGCGCGCGCCGAGCCGATGCTGGTCTCCATCCGGGCACCCAGCTCGGCGGCGGCAAACTCCAACACCTCCGGGGTGCCCGCCCCGCCCCACTGCCGCCCCTGCTCAGCACCCGGCAAGGTCTTCTCAACAGGCGCCTGGCTGTCAGGATGATGCAGATCCGACCAATGCGCCGCAAGCTGGACCAGCTCGCATTCTTGCTGCAACACCAGCCGGTGCGCCTGACCGACCAGCGACAAGGTGGAAGCCGGATCCGGCCCACCACCCTCGCCATCGAACATACATTCATATTACGAAAGGCGACTGACACTTTTCGTCCTGCCCACAAGCAGGAGTCGAAATCTTCACTCCAAGGACTTTCGACTCTGCGGACGCACCATCGCGCACGGCAGATTGGAAGTTGGAGGTGGAGCAAATGACGAAGATCGTGATCTTGTACGGGACCACCGAAGGGCATACCGCGCGAATTGCGCAGTACCTGGCGGACGACATCCGAGGTCATGGCCACGTGGCAGATGCGGTGGATCTCAAACGGGCGCAGCAAGGCCTACTTGATGGTTACGACGCGGTGATCCTCGGAGGCTCGATTCACATGGGCAAGCATGAGGACTCCGTTCGGGATTTCACCCGGAGGAATCGCGTAGCACTCGAGCGGCTGCCATCCGCTTTCTTCTCAGTGAGTCTGGCTGCCCACGGCGACATGGCGAACGCGCAGGCGTACGTCGAAAACTTCGAGCAGGAGACGGGCTGGATGCCCGCTCAGGTCGGCCTGTTCAGCGGCGCCCTGCTCTACCGCCAGTACGGGTTCATCAAACGCCTCATGATGAAGAAGATCGTCAGCAGCAAGCCCGGTGGCCTGAGCACCGACACTTCACGCGACCACGAGTACACCGATTGGGAGCAGGTCAAGTGGTTCGCCGAGGATTTCCTGAAGCGACTTGCCCCAGCGGACGCGACAAAGATCAATAGCTAAGGCAGACGATCAGGCCGCGTGACTGCACAGTGTCGCTCACTCCACTCTTCATCACCGCCGACTCATCCGCGTTGGATTGATCGCAACAACGACCGGATAGCGCGTTAAATCTGCACCCGCCGGGCCGGGGCAATGCCGCTATTGCCGACTGTTCGGCTAGGTTTTCCTTCCATGGTTGCTTCGGCCGACATTCGTGGTCCGCGCTATAAGAGGGCCGAGGTCGTCGTGCCTGCTCCTGACCGCGGGCCGGGCAACTGGGCCGGCGGTGCGAGTTGCGTCTTGGTGAATGGGACGTTTTGGATGGCGTACCGCGTACGGCGACCTCTCGACTTGAGCAACGGAGCTGACGTTGTCGTTGCTACGTCGGTGGATGGCATCAATTTCAAGCCAGTCTGCGAGGTGGGTCGCGAGGATCTTGGTGCGGCCGCGCTCGAGCGCCCGGTGATCTTGCCGACCGACTCCGGCTGGCGCCTCTATCTCAGTTGCGCTGCCCCAGACTCCAAACACTGGTGGATAGACGCACTGGATGCCGAGGTACCTGAGGAGTTGCCATTCGGTGACCGCAAGCTGGTACTTGCGGGCGATGATCAGTGGGCAGTCAAGGATCCGGTGATCATTCGGGAACCGGAAGGTTGGCGGATGTGGGTGTGCTGTCATCCGCTCGCCGACCCTGGGCAAGAGGATCGCATGATCACCCGGTACGCGGTCAGCGGCGACGGCCTCAACTGGCGTGATCAAGGGGTAGTGCTGCGGGGCACCCGCGGCAGTTGGGACGCGCGCGGCGCCCGGGTAACGGCGATCTTGCGGACGGATCCGCTGACGGTCCTCTACGACGGACGCGCCACAGCTGCCGAGAATTCTTTTGAGCGGACCGGACTGGCTCGCGAGCAGGATGGAGCACTCGTACCGGTCGGCGGCCCTCCGATCGCGGAGTCTTCGGACAGCGATGGCTCTCTGCGCTATGTCAGCGCCGTCACCCTCCCTCACGGGCGCACCCGGTTCTACTTCGAGGCCGCCCGCCCTGATGGTTCGCACGATTTGATGACTTGTATTTGATGAGGCAGCCCTGGCCTTGGGCCCTGATCATTGGGCTGATGATCAGGTGCCGATCTACTGCTGCACCTCCCCGCCGGCAGCGCCACCGAAGCGATCCGCCCCGCTGGACGGCACCCCACCCGCACCGGGACGCCAGGACCGGGGGGATCCGCTCGGCAACGGAATGACGCTCACCACGCCGCTGGTGAACGCAGCGTCGTCCGGCGCTCCGACCAGGATGGAGCGCTCGGCCGTGCCCGCCACAAAGCCGAGGCCCTCGCCGAAACGATCATTGGCCGCGGCCGCGCCTCCTGCCGTCGTCTGGTCGTACGTCGTCTCGGCACCAAGATCATCAAGCGGGAAGATCTGGACCAGGCCGCTGTCGGCGCCAGGTGTGCCGTCCTCGAACGGTGCGGAGACGGCCAGCCGAGTCTTGGTGTCACTCAACCCCGGCGGTGCAAGCACGATACGGCGACCGAACTGATCACCGGCCTCGGATGTGTCTCCGACATTCGTGATGTCTTGAGTCAGTCCAACGCCCGGCGTTGTGGTGCTGCCCGTAGAGGTGAAGAGCTGCACGCTACCGGCATCGGCCGCGCTGCCGATGTCCTCCAAGGGAATTCCCACAGCCAGATGGGTCGTGCTGCCGGCTCGTACGATGTCCAGAGCTTGACCGAGTGAGTCATTGTTTTCCGGCGTGCCGGGGACTCCAGACGTGTTCTGGTCGAAGGCCTGACCAGCAACGACTCCGGTGTACAAGTCGTTGATGATGACGATCGCGCCCGCGTTAGTGATCGCACTGGTGCCGGAGCCTAGATCCTCGTACGGAACCCCAACGACAGCGTCCACTCGGTTGGACGTGCCAGCGACTAGCCCGAGAGCGATCGTCTCGCCGAACCGATCTCCCGACTCCGGTGCTCCCGGAATGCCAGTCGAGTTGGCATCGATGGCCCTTGGATCGGCAAGGCCGGCGGTGTAGAAGCCCGCCCATCCGGCGTCGTTCTGCCCGGAGACATTGCCACCCGGAACTCCGACAGCCACCATCGGCAGGTCGGCGCCGAGCTCATTACTGGCGTCTATCGCAAACCCCAGTTGATCACCGGCGGTGACGGTACGCCCAAAGGACTCCTGGGTCAGCTGGGTGGAGGCTTTGCCCTTGCCGAGCCCGCCTGAGGCACCCCAGATGACCTGTGCCAGGCCGGAATCGGCTTGGCCGCTGATGTCCTCGTACGGTGATCCGACCAGCAGGTCGGTGTAGCCATCGTTATCAAGATCGGCAGCCGCCAGATTGGACCCGAATCGGTCTCCGGCAGAGGCAGTGTTGCCGACGCCGCCCGAGCCCTGTACGAGGGTCTCCGCCGACCCGCCGCCGAGCGTGCTGCTGTTCCCATAAAGCACGTTCACCTGGCCGGCATCGGAAACACCACCGGGATCTGCGTTTGGATCCCCAACCACCGCATCGGAGAAGCCGTCGCCGTTGAAGTCCGACGATGCCCCCTTGACCGCGGGCTTCTGCTGCAGCTTGATGATCTTGGCTACAGACGGAACGCCGGCGTTATCGGTGATGAAGAGCATGTAGTAGCCGGCCGGTGCGACATTCGAGTTCGCTGGCGCCGTGGCGGTGATGGTGTCGCCTGAGGTGTCGAATGTCAGCGGTACGTAACGCTGTCCCTGGTCCTGGCTATGAGTTGCCGCTCCCAGGCGTACCAGTCCAACCTTCGCGATAGATCCGGCCTGCGTAGAGGTGACGTCGAACTTTTCACCATAGGTGGCTGTGGCCGGCGCCGAGCCGATCACCGGTCGAGACGCCTTCTGCCCGCTGCCGTCCTTCTTGTAGAGATAGGGCGGCTCGAAGTACTCGACGTTCTTCTCCAGGTACCCCACGTTGACGCAGGTAGCGCAGACTCCGCCACCACCGGTAAGTACCCGCCCATCTGGCAGCAGTGTGGCGCTGGAGTGGTATTCCCGTACCCGGCTGGCGCTGGACAACACGGTCCAGGTTCCGGTCGCTGGATCCCAGCGCTCTGCAGCGAACACGGGGTTGTTGAGATCGACGGTCGAACTGGTCGCGCGGCTCATTCCGCCGGTCGCGAGCACGCTCCCGTCGGCCAGGATGGTGAGATTGTGTTGCCGCCGCCCAACCGACATAGAGGCGGTCGAGGTAGCCGTGGTGGTGCCGCCGTTGACGTTAACGACGACGGCGGTCTTGGTAGCGGCGTTGCTCTGGCCGCCTTCGGTAACGTTGCCGCCGCCGGCGACCAGCACCTTACCGATGTCGTAGCTGGCGAAGCCGCCATAGGTGCGGTTGATACCGTCCCGCGCCTTAGTGGCGGTGATGGCTCCGGTACCGCTGGTATTGATGGTGTTCATCTGGGTCGGGGGACCCATCAACTCCACCTGTCCATTCGGACGCGTGGTCAGGAATGCATACAACCGATCGCTG
Source organism: Propionibacteriaceae bacterium (assembly GCA_035649295.1). Taxonomy (GTDB): domain Bacteria; phylum Actinomycetota; class Actinomycetes; order Propionibacteriales; family Propionibacteriaceae; genus Microlunatus. The sequence goes on along the minus strand of DASRJV010000269.1, from coordinate 2,722 downwards.
TACCCGCTGGCGGTGGTAAGCCGGCGAAGCGTGTTGTTGGTCTGGTAGACCTCCGGGATGGCCGGACCGCCACCAACGATCACTGCCTCGTCGTTGCCCAGAGCCTGGACGGCGGGATACCAGCGGGCAGCGGCCATGTCGGGCCCACGGCTCCAGGGGTTTTGATTCTGCTCATGCTTGCGCCAGTCGAAAATGTGGGTCTGCACGATGCCGTCGAGTGCGGCGTTCTTGTTCCCGCCGGCTACCAGCACTCGGCCATCAGCCAGCTGGGTATATCCAGCGCAGAAGATGTTGTAACCGCTGACGTCCCTGCGCACGGAGGTGTTGGTGGTCGGGTCCCAGACCATGGCCCGGGTGAAGGTGTTGTCTGGCATCTGTTCCGGGGCGCCCTGCCCAACTGAATCCCAGATCAGCACCTTGCCGTTCGGCAACACTGCTTGGAAGATCGGTACCACACTGGTTGACAGCACCGAGCTCCAATTGCCTCCCTGGCCAGGGTCCTGAGCCGCGGCAGCTGACACTCTCGCGTTGGGAACCGTCTGCTCATCGGACTTACGGCCGGGAGTATCTCCGGTCTCCTCCTTGATCTTGGTGGCATTGGCCTTGGTCTGCTTCTCGATCTTCTCGATCGAGGTACCGGCCAGATCCTGCTTGGCATGCTCGGCGTCGGTCTCATCGTCGCCCGGGTGGGCGAACGCTATTCCGATTCCTGTGCTCACACTTGTGATCAGGCCGAACAGTCCAGCCAACGCGGTTGCCCGCCAGTACCTGCGCCGCATACCTACACCCCCCGAGCGTCACCCACGGACACGCTTGGGTCAGTATGCAGCGATCAAGCTGGCAGCACTTGGATTTCGGCCTTAATTGCGCCGGATCGTGTTCTAAATGGTCTGGCCTCAGGAGGCGGGTCGCCGTCACCGCGATGGTTGGGCACCGTTTCGGCCACTTCACGCGCTGCAGCTCCATGGTCGAGACGCCACACCTATTGCCGACTATTTGGATAGGTTTTCTTCCGTGACTGCTCTGGTCGATGTCGACCTTCCTCGATACGAACGCGCAGAGGTCGTGGTATCCGCTCCGGATGCCGGGCCAGGAAACTGGGCCGGCGGGGCGAGCTGCGTTCTGGTCAGCGGGGTTTTCTGGTTGGCATACCGCATTCGGCGGCCCCTCAACTCGGGTCGGGGAGTTGGTGTCGTCGTCGCCAAGTCAGTGGATGGAGTCAACTTCAAGCCAGTCTGCGAGGTGAGTCGCGAGGCCTTCGGCGCTGCTTCCCTCGAGCGCCCGGTGATCATGCCGGTCGACTTCGGCTGGCGCCTCTATCTCAGTTGCGCGACCCCAAACTCCAAGCACTGGTGGATCGACGCCCTCGACGCTGAGCGGCCTGAGGAGTTGCCATTTGGTGATCGACACTTGGTACTCGCCGGCGATGATCAATGGGGGGTCAAGGATCCAGTGATCATCAAGAACGCGGGCGGGTGGGGTATGTGGGTGTGCTGCCATCCGCTCAGCGATCCAGGGCAAGAGGATCGCATGATCACCCGGTACGCGACGAGTGTCGACGGCCTGCAGTGGGCTGATCAAGGAGTGGTGCTGCGTGGCACCCCAGGCAGCTGGGACGCGCGCGGTACCCGGATAACGGCAGTCCTGAATGAGAACCCGCTGACCGTGCTTTATGACGGACGCGAGACTGCTGCCGCGAATTGGTTCGAGCGGACCGGCCTGGCTCGCGAACAGGATGGAGCACTCGTACCGGTCTCCGGGCCTCCGGTTGCGGAATCTCCGGACAGCGACGGCTCACTGCGCTATGTCAGTGCCGTCGCACTCCCCAACGGCCGCACGCGGTTCTACTTTGAAGCTGCCCGCCCCGATGGTTCGCACGATCTGATGACCTGTTTTTGATCAAGCGCGATCATGACTGAGCGGTCCGCGTCCGCTCGGCAAAGGAACCTCGACCTGCGGCCGATCGCCAATCCTCGAAGGACTCGCCGAGTGTCTCCTCTAGCAGTGCGATGTCGTCCAAGCAATCCCCGAGGAGCGCCGTACGCTGCTCCGGCGCCAGCTTCGGTCGCTGGGTATGCCCGCCGTGCTGCAGCAGGCACATCAGCGGTTTACTGGCCCGACGCCAGACCTGCGGTGGCGCGTAGCCAGCGGCCGCAGCCCCTGCGCGTATCAGGTGGCCCAGCACCGAGGTGCGTAGACCGGGTTCGACAAACGGCCGTGCGTTATCCGGCGGAATCGTCGTGACTTGATCTTCGGCAATGCCGAGAAAGCGCGCGACACGTCGCAACGTCTCATCGGGGTGGGACACCAGCTGCCAATAGCGAAGAACGAAAACCCTCTCCCGCTCCACGAGCCTGAGAAGATCGGCGAGCTGTTCGCCGTACCGACCGAGCTGCCGGTAGTGCCAGAACGGTGCCCATCCAGCCGCGATCCGGTGATCTTCGGCGTGCCAGGCTGCGACGAAGTCCGAGATCGGTTCCAGTCCGTCTACCCAGAGGTGCATCCAATTGGAGTACGCCCGGTCGATCGGATCCCGGACGATGATGATCAGTTTCGCTTCCGGAAGCTCCTCAGCGATTCTGCGCCGAGCACCGGGCATAGAGAGATAGAAAGGTGTGCTTTCCAGTCGTACCGCGCTCTCGGCAGCATCGCGAAAGAGGGCCTGGTAATCGCGACGCCGCCAGATCCACTCCAGATTGCTGTGCGCATCGCCGGGTCCCCG
>DASRJV010000268.1:0-6825 GCA_035649295.1 Propionibacteriaceae bacterium | reverse complement strand
TCGGTCCACAGGTCAGCAAGCTCCATCGGGCTGGAGACCGCCGCAATCTCCGCCCGGCGGCGATCGCAAAGTGCAAGATGCTCAGAGAGATAGGCGTCCAGCACCTTGACGTCGCGGCGGGCCTCGCCAAGCACGTGCAGGGCCATAGGCAACACTGCTCGGAGGATGTCTCGTTTGCGTGCCTTCACCGGCGGGATCTCAAGATCAGCTGGAAGCCTTCCGAAGACTTCTTCGCTCAAGCTGCGATACGGCTTCTCACCAACCCCTACTGCGGCGGATAGTGTCATCAACACGCTGAGATTGAGGTAGATCCGGCCGCCGATACGGCCGTAGCCCACATAGGGCGGAATGGAGGCGGTCGCCATCGCATCAGTCAGGAACACCTGAACCATCGACCACGTCGCCGGTGTCATGACGTCAGGGATGGCCTCGCCGACATTGGTGTTGCTCCACAGAAAATCGCCGGAACGGCTGTCGTTCCACGGGTCGGGGTGGATTGGGGTTGTGATCGGTCTCGCCTGCAGCAGAAAAAGCTGATCGCCCCTGCGACACCATTCGATATCCACCGGGTTCTTGACGATCTCCTCGACCACGAGAGCAAGATCGGCCAGTCGCATGGCCTGCTGCTCTGTCATAGCGGGCGCATTCTGGAGTTCGTGGGGTACCGGCACCTCTGTCGTCCCGGCGTCGCTGCTGCGAGTCATGATCGTCTTCGTATTGATCACGGTACGCATGATCCGGCGCGAGTCACGATCGACGCTGGTCGTGTCGGGAGTCACTCGACCACCGACGACCGCCTCGCCTAGACCCCACGCAGCATTGATCTCAATCGTGGTGTCGTCTCCAGTCACGGGATCGGCGGTGAAGAGAATCCCCGCGGCCTCCGCGTCAACGAGTTCCTGTACCACGACTGCAAGGCTGATCTTGTCGGGCTGGATCTGGCGCTCCATCCGGTAGCTGATGGCGCGCGCAGTCCACAGCGAGGCCCAACAGCCCCGTACCGCTTGCAGAAGTTGATCAATGCCGGAGACGTTGAGGAAACTCTCCTGCTGTCCGGCGAAGGAGGCGTCCGGGAGGTCCTCGGTTGTTGCAGAGGAGCGCACCGCCACCGGCGGCGAGCCGAGGTGCTGGTACGCCCGCACTATCCCGGCTGCTATGGCGGGCGGTATGTCACGGCTGATGATCAGCGCCCCGATGGCGGACGCCACGTCGCTGGTTGCCTCGTCCCCGGGACCGCTGATAGTTGCTAGCTGTTGGTCGATCGGGCCGTCGAGCTGGTGTTCGGCGATGAAGTCGTCGTATGCGGCCGTGGTGACGTGGAACCCGTTCGGCACCGGCAATCCGGCTGACGCCAGGCGGGCGAGGGACTGACCCTTGCCACCGACCTCAGAGAGCCCCAAGCCCTCGTCGGCGAGGGAGCGAACATACGCCGCAGTCATGACGTGCTGCGCTGCCTTGCGTGGTGTCACAAGCCGACGCTGACCCACTCTCCGCTCGCGGCCGAACGCAGCATCGCATCGCAGATTTCCGCAGCCCGAGCACCGTCGGCGAAGGTAGGCAGGCCCTCAGGGACCTGACCGTTGCCGTCATGAGCCGCTACCGCAGCGTAGGAGTCGGCCACGTAGTTTTCGAAGCACTGGGCGTAGCCCTGGGTATGGCCAGCGGGCAGCTTCGACAGGCGTCGCTGCTCGTCCGAGCCGTGGTTGGGGTCACGGACCAGGACCTGAGCGCCAGTCTCACTGCCGATCCACAGCTGCTCGGCCAATTCTTGATCGAAAACCGCACTCTGATGCATGCCGTCCACTTCAACCCAGAGACGGTTCTTGCGGCCCGCACTGAGCTGGCTGATCACCGCAGAACCGGCGACGTCGTTCGCCGTGCGGAACAAGATCAAGGCAGTGTCTTCGGTCTCGACATCAACCAGTGGCGCAGCGCTCTCCACCGCAGTAAAGGTGGCGGCCGTGGCGGCCGGACGCTGCTTGATCGTGATCGAGGTAGTGGCCACCAGTCGGGCGATCCGATCATCAGTCACCCACTCCACAAGATCACACCAGTGTGAGCCGATATCGCCGAAGGCTCTCGACGGTCCCCCGGCCTTGGGATCGACCCGCCAGCTGGTGGCCTTGGGGTTGAGCAGCCAGTCCTGCAGATAGCTGCCGTGCATGAGGTTGACCGTCCCGAACTCTTCGGCCTGCACTCGCGCTCGCATTTCCCGGGTCATCGGGTGGAACCGGTACGCGAACGGGATGGTATTGACCACACCGGTGTCCTGGGCAACTTTCGCCGCATGCTGGGCGTCCTCGACGCTGACCCCGAGAGGCTTCTCGCAGAGCACGTGCTTGCCAGCCTCCATCAACGCCACAGCGTATGGAACGTGGGAGGCGTTCGGCGTACAGATGTGAACAATCTCGGCCTTGCTCTCGGCGACCTCCTCGATGCTGCCGTATGCCTCTTCGATCCCCCAGGCTTGGGCGACTTCGCGCGAGCGCTCCGCGCTCGAGGCCATCACGCCGAGAACCTGAGCTCCGGCGAGCACTGCAGCCCGTCGATGCACGTCGCCGATCATTCCCGCACCCAGAATCGCTACCTGTTTCGCCGCCATGTCGCACAGACTATGCGGGCTCATGTATTCACTGCGGGCTGAGCCTGGAGCACCTCAGCTGCCCAGCAGGCAGAATGACCGTGTGACAGCGGCTCGGATCCTCGTGGTGGAGGACAGTAGGGCCATTCGGCTGCCAGTTGTCACGGCATTGTCTGCCCAGGGTTTCGAACTGGCATCGGCTGCGAACGGCGGCGATCTTGAAAAACTACTGCCGTCATTTGCGCCCGATATCGTGATCTTGGATGTGATGCTGCCCGGCCGCGACGGCTTCGAGTTGCTTCAGGTGATACGCCGGACCAGCACCGCAGCGGTGTTGATGCTGACCGCACGAGACAGCCTCGCCGACCGCCTGCAGGGTTTGACCGGAGGCGCGGACGACTATTTGATCAAGCCGTTCGCGATGGCAGAGCTGGTAGCTCGGATCCACGCGGTGCTGCGGCGCAGCCGTCCTGGCGGCAGCTCCATCTCCATTGACGATCTTGTGATCAATGATGACGCCACGCTGGTGCAGCGCGGTGGCGATTCACTTGACTTGACTGACACCGAGCGGCGGCTGCTTGGCTACCTCGCGGCGCATCGAGACAGAGTGGTGAGCAAGACCCAGATTCTGACAGCGGTCTGGGGCTATGACGGCTTTGACGAAAACGTGGTCGAGGTGCACGTCTCCTCGCTGCGTCGCAAGCTCGAGGCGGGCGGCCGCTCGCGACTTGTGCACACCGTACGGGGGCGCGGCTACCTGCTCGGAACGACGGCGTGACTCCAGCGAACGCTCCGACCGCGGCAGCACCGAACCGGCTGAACACAGTCTCCCTGAGGCTGCGTGTTACTGCCGCGGTGATGATTGTCCTCGCGGTGATGTTGATCTTGCTCAGTATCGCGATCAATGCGATCTTCATCGCGCAGTCCAGTCGGAACCTTGATGCACTGCTCGCCGGCCAGTCGCAGCTGGCGCGACAACTGGCACGCTCGGGCGCCGGACCGCAGCAGATCGTGAACCGCGTGCAGGCCAGCGGCGTACAGGCCCACCTGGTACTGCAGAACGGGGCCGAGTTCGGCACACCCATCGCCAGCGGTGCCACCGTGAGGACAACCACCATAACCCTCAATGCGCCGACCCGAGTTGACGGCGCAAGCCTCACCCTCGCGGTGGACACGGCGCTCGTTTCGGAGGCGAGGCGTACGCTGCGCCGGGTACTGGTGATCACGTCGGTGATCGCACTGCTGGTCAGCGCTGCGCTTGTCGCGGCGGCGGTCCGCTTTGCGCTGCGGCCGCTCGACTCCATGGCCACGCTCGCCAAGACCGTCAGCCAGGGCAACCGTGGCTATCGGCTGGCGCCTACCCGCACGGACACCGAGCTGGGTCAGACCGCACAGGCATTCGACGAAATGCTGGACGAGCTCGAAGGTGCGGAAGCTCGAGCGCGACAAGCCGAAGAACGGACGCGGGCCTTCCTCGCCGATGCGGCCCACGAGCTGCGAACTCCGATCGCCGGCGTCCAAGCTGCGGCTGAGACCATGCTGCACCACGATGATCAGCTCAGTCGTGATGAACGCCAGCATCTGCAGGCCTTGCTGGTGCGCGAGGCCGAGCGCGCCGGCGCTCTCATCTCGGACCTGCTCACCGCCGCTCGGCTGGATGCCGGTATCGATCTTGATCTTGCTCCGGTGTCACTGCGGACTCTGGCGCGGAGCGAGATCGATCGAGTACAGCTGCTGCACCCCGAGACGGTCGTGACGATGAGCGGGCCCGAGGTGGTCGCCCGTGCCGACGCCGCCAAGGTAAGCAGCATCCTGCGCAACGTCATCGACAACGCGGTGCGTGCTGCCGGGCCGCAGGGCAAGGTGCACCTGGTGGTTCGTGAAGATGATCAATTTGCGATTACCGAGATCTGGGACTCAGGGCCCGGAGTGCCACCAGCGGATCGAGAACGGATCTTCGAGCGCCTGGTTCGACTTGATCATGGTCGAGCAGGGGACGCCGGCGGCTCCGGCTTGGGGTTGGCAATCGCTCGCGGCTTTGCCCGGGCGCATGGTGGGGAGCTCACCTGTGAGGATCCCCGCGGCAGCGGCGCGATGTTCCGGCTCATGCTGCCGCTGGAGCCGCGGGAGACGCTTCATTAGGTCGCTGCGAGGAGTGAGCTCAACGGCGGGGCACTTCGAATCGGATGTCGCCCAGGCCGCGGGCAACGAGGAAGGTGCCGCCGGATGGGATTGTCCAATCGGAGGTCGTTTCGTCCCAGAGCCGAAACGCGCGCGGATCGCACGCGACCGTGATCGTACGTTCCTCTCCTGGAACTACCTCGTCGGCGATGGCAGAGCCGACGAGCCGCACGGGCGCCGGTCCCTCAGGACGCCAATAGATCTGAACGACCTCGCGCGATGAGCGGTCAGCGGTGTTGGCCAGGACCACCGTCAGTGCTTCACCGTCATCACTGCGCACATGCTCAGCGGAGCGGTAGTCCCAGGCTCCCCAGCCGAGTCCCGCGCCGAACCAGAAGGCCGGCTCGACATTGGATCCGTACCAGCCGCGATAGCCAACGTGCGTGCCCTCGGCATAGTCCAACGCCCCATTCTCCGGCGTGACGGTCCAGGCCGGGCCGTCGCCGTCGGCTACCGGGAAAGTGGTGACCAGGCGGCCGGTCGGCTCCGCTTTGCCCAGCAACACGTCAGCGACTGCGTGACCGCCTTCCTGCCCGGGCAGGCCGATCCACAGCACGGCATCCACTTCCGGTAGCCACGGCATGAGAACCGGGGTTGCCGAGTTGATCAACACCACAGTGCGCCGGGCGGCACTCGCGACCGCCCGAACAAGATCATCTTGGCGTCCTGGGAGCGCCAGCGTGCTCTTGTCGATCGCCTCGGTCTCCTGCTCGGCGGTCAGTCCGACGACCACAACCGCAGGCTCCGCATCACGAGCCGCCCGCGCCGCCGCCGTGATCAACTGTTCATCCGGGACGGGAACCGGCTGGACCACCAGTCCGGCCAGAGCTATCCGCTGGGAGATCGCCAGCCGTGCCACCAGAATCCGGCCCGGCACCACCTCGACGACATGGGTCCAGGTCGGCGGCACCATGAAGCCCACTTCGTCAGACTCGCCCGGTAGCAGGCCGGTGGCAAATGCATATGTCTCCTCGCCGTAGCTCAGTGTCCATTCACCGACCCCGCGTACGCCGACCAGCAGTTGACTACCGGGACGAGCGACCAACTCGGCGGAAAGCTCAAGGACACTCGCGCCCTCATGAGGTCCATCCGACAGGCCGAGCAGAAACTCGCCCACTTCGCTGCTGGTAGATGCCTGCTCCGCACCAGAGCCATCAAAGCTGGTGACCCGCATGCCCGGCCGACCGGTCTGGGGATCGATGATCGATTCCGGCGTAGCGGCAGTGGGATTGATTCGTACGGCGACGCCATCAACAACCTGCACCCGGTCATCGCCGAGCGCTTCCGTCAGTCCGTCCGCGATCGATACCCGGTGGGGCGGGCGCACCGCCGCCGAACCCCCACCCTGGAGCACCGTCTCCCGGCCATGCCGCCCGATCAGCACCAACGGTGCATCGTCGGTGATCAAGGAGTCATCGATCGGGAGGACGTCGTGGCCCGTGAGCAACACCATCCCGGCCGACGCCAGATTTCTGAGATCAAGTCGCATCGCACTCGAGTCAGGCGCAACCAGTGGACCCAGCTCGGCCGTGTGCTCGGCTGCGATGCCACGGAGCGCTCCGACTCGTCCGGCCAGTCTCAGCAACCTCACCAGATGATCATCGATCGTTGACTCCGCCACCTCGCCGGAGCGCACTGCCGCCACCAGCTGATCACCCCACGGTCCGCGTGGTCCCGGCATCACAAGATCAAGTCCGCCATTCGCGGCCGGTGCAGCCGTCTTCGTGGCTCCCCAGTCCGACATCAGCAGGCCGTCCCAGCCCCATTCGGACTTGAGTACGCCGTTGTTCAGTACGTCCTGCTCGGTAGCAGCCACACCGTTGACGTCGTTGTAGGCAGCCATGATCGTCCAGGGATGTGCATCAGCCACGCAGATCTCAAATGGCAACAGGTAGAGCTCGCGCAGCGCCGCTTCGGAAACCCGCACATCAACAGTGCGCCGTTGGGTCTCCGATTCGTTGGCTACATAGTGCTTGACGCAGGCTCCGATCTCGTAGCGCTGGATGCCCCGGATGTAGGCCGCTGCCAACCGACCACTGAGCAGCGGATCCTCGGCGTACGCC
>DASRJV010000267.1:0-8841 GCA_035649295.1 Propionibacteriaceae bacterium | reverse complement strand
TAACTGCGGTGACGTGACCGTTGCGAAGGTGGATGCCATCGACTCTGCAACCGAGGTGGACGTGCACCTCGCGTAGCGCGAGGCGGCCAGCCAGCGCCTCCACGAGGACCGAAGACCGGCCGACATCCAGCTCCGGATGGGCATCGAGCGCGGCGACCTGCCAGCGCCCGAAGGTGCGCTGTATCGACAGCTCCACCGCAGCAAAAGCCGGCGTCTGCTCCGGCACCGAGCCCAAACGGTAGGCGATGCTCCGAATCAACGCCTCGAGATGATCATGCGCAATAGAGCTTGCGAGGTCCGCCAGCGTCATGCGATGGCCGAACAGGCTGCGTGTGGCCGACTTATTGAGCTGGCGGCGGCTGCGCAGCTCCGTTTCCAGCCCGAGTCCGCGGAGTGTCTGCCACACCTCATCGAGCCGGTTGAGCAGATCTCGCCAGCGCTCGGCGACCGAGCTGCCGTAGGCATCGGCCAAGGCGGTGAACTGGCCGCCGCGGTCGGTCGGCAGCCTCAGCTCCATACCGTCTGCGAAGATCATCGTCGCCGGTTGAGCCGGTTCCAGGGCGTAGCCCATCCTGGCAAGTTCGGCTTCGAGCGGACGGCCGCTCTTGCGGAACAGGTCACGCCAGGGCGCCGGGAAGCCGATGGTCGACGGCGCATCGTCAACGGTGACACCACTAGGCAGTTGGTAGGGCGCCCATGTCCCACCCAGCGCTGCCGACCGCTCATAGAGCTCGACCTGGTGGCCGACCTTGGCCAGGCGTGCCGCAGCAGCCAGGCCGGCCAGCCCGCCACCGATCACCACCACCGGACCGGGCATCAGCGCAGTGCCTGAAGCAGCAGGTCCATGGCAGGAGCGTACGGGCGGCGGTGCGAACATCGCAGTCGTACGCTAAGCCGCATGCCAGATCTCGAACCTGTCGACGAGTCGTGGACCACTGCGCTCTGTGTGGTCGCCCATCCAGACGATCTTGAGTTTGGCACCGCAGCCGCCATTGCCCGCTGGACTGATCAAGGAAAGAACGTGGTCTACGCGATGGTGACCAGCGGCGAGGCGGGTATCGACGGAATGGACCCAGCCGAGGCCCGACGCGTACGCGAGGCCGAGCAGCTGGAGTCAGCCAAGATCGTCGGTGTCGACACCGTGGAATTTCTGCGCCTGGCCGACGGGGTACTCGAGTACGGACTCCCGCTGCGGCGGGCGATCTGCGGGGCCGTACGGCGGCACCGGCCTGAGATCGTGATCACCAACAACTTTCGCGACACCTGGGGTGGTCAGGCACTCAATCAGGCTGATCACATTGCTACTGGCCGAGCGACCCTGGACGCCGTACGCGACGCGGGGAACCGCTGGGTGTTCCACGAACAGATCGAGGATGGGCTGCAGCGTTGGGGCGGCGTGCGGCAGGTGTGGGCTGCCTCCTCACCTGACGGGAAACATGCCGTAGAAACCAGTAGCAGCTTCGAACGCGGAGTCGCCTCGCTGGCCGCCCACAGGGCCTACATCGACGGGTTGGGATGGGAGTTCTTTGACCCAGCCGAATTCTTGGAGAGCGGTGCCCGGCAAGCAGGGACCCGTTTCGGGGTTCCGATGGCGGCGACGTTCGAGGTCTTCAACATGGGTTGAGGTGACTAGCTGCACATAGGTTTCGACATCAGCGCGAGGCGAACCGATAACTCAACTGGATGAACCGGTCGAAGCCTCGGTCGGGCAGGATCCGTTCAGCTAGCAGGATGCCTCGGGCGCCACCTCCGGCCGGATAGCGGGTACGCGGTTTCGGGTCCTGCACGGCTTTCGCAATGACCTTGGCGACCACCTCCGGACCGGAGGCGATCGGCAAGCGGTGAGCTGCGCGAATCCCCGCTCCGACCAGTTTTGCCTGGCTGCCGTACGGGGTGTTCGCAGAGGTCGCCTCCAGGTTGTCGGCTGCGATCCCGGACCACTCGCTCCTGATCGTGCCCGGCTCGATGATCACCACCTTGATGCCGAACTCCGCCACTTCGACGCGCAAGCTGTCACTTAGACCCTCGACGGCGAACTTGCTCGCGTGATACCAGCTACCGAGCGGCTCCCAGATCTTGCCGCCCATGGAGGAGATGTTGACGATGTAACCGTCGCGCTGGGCCCGCATCTGGGGGAGTACCAGCTGCGTCATCCGGGCCAGGCCGAAGACGTTCACCTCGAACTGGCGTCTGGCCTCATCGATCGGCACGTCCTCCAATGCCCCGTACAGCCCGTAACCGGCGTTGTTGACCAAGACATCAATGCGTCCGGTCTCGGCGATGATCGTCTCGACCAGTGCCACCATGGAGTCGTCGTCGGAGACGTCGACCGATCTGGTCCGGATACCGCGATCAGCCAGATCTGACATCCGATCGACACGTCGGGCACTCGCATAAACGGTGAAGCCGAGCTCCGCCAGGTGCAGTGCTGTCGCCTCGCCAATGCCAGACGACGCTCCTGTGAGCAGCGCAGTCTTGTGTGAGTTGTCGGCCATGGCCGGATCATAGAGCCGCGGGTATCCACCACATCGAAGGGCAGTCTCAAGCACCTGTCGACGAGTCGTCGACAGTTTGCGGATCTTGCGGCGTACATTCACTTGACGAACTGTCGGTTGTGAGGTGTAGCTTAGTCATAGTTCGAACAGGCGTTCTAAAACAGGAGCTTCGTCCTTTAAGCCATTGCGAGCGCCTGGCGAACTTAGTGCGTGTTCGCGGCGCGCACCCGGGCTTGCCTCGATGCGGATGGACCTCGACCCCAGCTGCATCGAGGCTGCCAACTTCGCTCGAGTTTGCTGATCGATCCCGACATCAACCAGAGGACGAACCTGATGGCCTGCAACGAGGACCTACGGCGTGCGCGCAGCTCCCTCGCCGAAGCTGAGCTGGCGCACCGCCCTAGCGACCGATATCTGGCTGCTCATCTTGCCGCGCTTCGGGTTGTGGCCATCGTGCTGAGCCATCGGGCACCGCCTGGTACGGGCCGCCTTCATGGCCGCCCGCGCAACGCCTGGCAGATGTTGGCCGAGGTTGCCCCCGAACTTGCTGAATGGGCGGCGTTCTTCGCGGCCACCGAGGCCCGGCGTGATGCGATCCACGCCGGCGCGACCTCGATCGTGACTGCTCGCGAGGCCGACGATCTGGTCAGGGATGCCAGGGCTTTCCTGCGCCTGGTTGAGCGTGCGATCGGATTTAGTGCAGTGCGGGACAGCCCAGTCGACGTGGCGTCGAGGTAATCCGGGAGTCGACGACTACTCTGGTATCGAACACACGTTCGATAGGAGCAGGAGATGTCGCACCGCATCGTGATGCATGTGGACATGGATGCCTTCTATGCCTCCGTTGAACTGCGTCGACGCCCGGATCTGCGTGGAACGGCCGTGATCGTCGGCGGCTCACCGCGAGGTGTGGTGCTGTCGGCGACGTACGAGGCAAGGGCGCGCGGGGTTCGGTCTGGCATGTCTTCGACCGAGGCGAGGCGGTTGGCACCGCGGGCCACATTCCTTGCTCCCGACTTCGACAGCTACACCGAGGTGTCAAAGTCGATCGTGGCGGTCTTCCGGTCGGTGACATCTGTTGTGGAATCGGCGTCGATCGACGAGGCCTTCCTGGATCTGACCGGCGCCGTACGGATGTTCGGCAGCCCGTCGCAAATCGGAGAGTATGTCCGCGCTGTCGTAGCCGACGAGCAGCAGATCACCTGCTCCGTCGGGATTGGGCCGACCAAGTTCGTCGCCAAGGTCGCGTCCAGAGCGGCGAAGCCTGACGGACTGATCGAGGTTACGCCGGACCGTGTCGCGACTTTCCTGCATCCGTTGCCCGTGGAGGCGATGTGGGGAGTGGGCAACGCAACGGCCCAGAAGTTGCACCGACTGGGCATCTACACCGTCGGCGATCTTGCCGATACTCCGAGAGGGACCTTGCGGCCAGCCTTCGGACCACATGCAGGGGGCATGCTCAGCGAGCTGGCGTGGGGGAGAGACCGTCGCCGGGTCATCCCCCAAGTGCCGGAGCACAGCGTCGGTTCGCAAGAGACTTTCAGGCGAGACACCGACGATCCCGAGATCGTGCACCGTGAGCTACTCCGGATGGCTGACCGCACGGCTCGCCGGATGCGAAAACAGCAGATGGTGGGTCGCACGATCACCATCTCGGTGCGATTCGCCGATTTCACCGAGCTGACCCGTTCCGTGACATTGCCGGCACCCACTGACGTCACTGTCGAGATCTATGCGCAGGCGCTTGAGCTCTATGAGCGGTTGGGTGTTGAGCGCGCCCGAATTCGGCGGGTCGGCGTACGGGTCGAACAGCTCGTGGACCGGCACCGCGTCTACCGGCAGCCTCAGCTGACCGACCCGGAGCGAGGCTGGCGAGAGGCCGATCTTGCGATGGATGCGGCGGTGGGGAAATTCGGCCCAACCGCAGTTCAAAGAGCCGTGCTGACCCGCCGTCTGTGACGCGACGCGACCCGGGTCCGGCAATTGACCGATTGGTTTCCCATACTCACCGCCGCAACCTAAACTGGAGCCACATCGCCCAGCTAAGGACGGGGGCCAGGGTGCACAGATCACACGTCAGTGGGTAATTCAGTATCCGAACGGATCGAATCTTCTCCTTCCGTGTGAGAGGCGTATCATGACGGCACGCGTACGACGAGACCCTTGGGAGGTGGCTAGTGGCCCTCTCAGATGAGGAGCAACGGCTTCTCGAGCAGATGGAAGCTGCACTGGCGGCCGAAGATCCCAAGCTGGTCAACGCTCTACGGGGGACCAGCGTCCGACGGGTCCATCGGCGCCGTGCCGCGCTTGCGGGCGTGGGATTCTTTGCTGGTCTCGGGCTCCTCATTGCAGGTATCTCTATCAATCCTTTCCTTAGCGTGCTTGGCTTCGTGATCATGGTTGCTGCGGCGGTGACGGCCATCTATTCCTGGCAACACGTGGGTGGCAGCGCCGATGCTGGGCATGGCCAGGATCGAGCGAAGACCTCTCAAGGCTCACGCGCCCATGACGGGCAGGGCTTTATGGACAAGATGGAGGAGCGCTGGCGTCGTCGCCGCGATGAAGGTTTGTGAGTCTTCGCCCCTGGGGCGAAGACTTGTGATCTGACCCTCCAAGATCAACAACGCGTAATTTGCTGACTCTCCATCACGGCTCTTTGGGCGTGCGCCGGAACAGCGAGCGAGGAAGTAACAGCGCCCTGACTTTGCGTCTCCAATCGGCCGGAGCGGCCACCCCGTGCCGAATCTCGGATGTCATCGTTGGTAGCTCACTCATAGCGCCGCCGTGGTCGAAGGTGCGTGCATAGCGCGACCGCTCGACCAATGTTGCTACCCGGCTCATCGACTCAGACTCCTCCTCGTCAAGCCCATCCGAGACCTCACGGCCGATGGCACGCGGTGAGCCCTCAGGCCATGACCCGCCATAGTCGACTACGGTGTCTCTGATCTCGGCCCAGGCAGCCTCTACCTGCTCCTCAGCCGGCCCGCCTCCCTTGAGCCGGCCGCTGCGACGTCGGACTCGAATGGTCGCCGGAGCCGCCAGGATTGCCAACAACACCAAAACGATGCCGGCCGTGATCAAGGTGCGTCCCCAGCTTGCACCGGCGCCAGCTCCAAGATCGGTCGGCTGCTCGCTTGGTCCGGTCGATGGTGCGGTTCCAGGTGAGACCTCATCGGAGGTTGACTCCGACGACGGGTCTGTGGACGGATCGCTTCCCGACGAGTCTGAGTTCTGCACCGTCCACGCCGGCGCTGATCCGGTAACGCTGGCCGGGGTGGGCTCGAACCTTATCCAGCCATAGTTGGCGAAGTACAGCTCAGGCCACGCATGCATGTCGCGGATCGAGACCTTCCAGCCATCTTCGTCCTGTTCGCCTGGTAGAAAGCCGACCGACACCCGCGACGGAATGCCGACGACGCGCGCCATCATCGCCATCGCAGAAGCGAACTGTTCGCAGTAGCCCCGGTGATCCCGGAGCAGGAAGTTCTGTAGCGCCTCATAGCCGCTGCCGGGCAGCGGGTCGGTGCTATAGGTGAACTGGCTGCTCCGGAGATAGGCCTGGATTGCGGCCGCCTTTGCGGCCGGAGTATCGGCCTTGGCGGTGATGCGATTGGCCAGCTCGACCAAGTCGTCCGGCAGATCGGAAGGGGTGACTGCGGTGACCGCCGCGTCGGCCGGGGTACCGGCGACGGCGTTGTTGAGATCATTGCTATCCGGATCGACGTCTACGCTCTCGACGGTATAGGTCAGACGGCGTAGATCCTGCGCCCGATTACCGGCATTCACCACGGTCAACGAGTTCGAGTCGAAGCGCCAGTCGCCCGGCGCGTCGAAAGTCCGTGGGGCGTAGGGAAGCGGCAGGTACTGGGAGCCGAAGTCCAGCACCCTGATCGTTGTCTTCCGCCGCTCGCCAGACTCGCCGCTCCGACCCGGGATCGCCGGGAGGTCTTGCCCATTGTTCAGCCGTATCTCCACGTTGCTCCAGCCATTCGCGGTCAATCGAGGCAGCGATGCCAAGCGCAGGTAGACCCCGCTCGCAGGGCTGGTCTGATACTCGATCACATCGCGATCCTCTGGCTGGTTGAGATTGCGGCGCAGATCCAAGGTGGGATCGGTCAACTGAAGCGGACCGCTGCCGCCCGGCCCGTTACCGAAACCGAATCCGGGCAGGGACAGCGTCGGCAAGGCAAACCCGAGCACGATGGTCGCGATGATGGCCGGAACTGCGAGATAGCCGGCAGCACGCCAAACCACTGGCATGGCTGTGCCGAAGCCCTCGGCTGAGTCGCGAGAGAGTCCCCGGGTCCAGCGCGCGGTACCGTTCAGCCCCTCGGCAATCAAGATGGCCAGATATCCAACGGCGATGTAGCAGAAGCTGATTACTCCCGTGTCAGTGCCGAGGCCGAGTGCCGGCACGAGGAACAGCGTGGCGGGTGGTGCGATGGCCCAAGCCGGTCGGCCCACGCCGGACACCAGCAGATCGGTCATGATCATGATCATCCCGATCACCGTCACGAAGATCAGCTTCACCCCGTTGTCGGGATCCATTGGGGAAGCTTGAGTCCGCATGTGCTCGATGCCCTGTGCCCAAAGTGAGGGATAGTGCTCGAACCACGGCGTGGTCACGTCAGTCAGGTCCGAGGTCAGAGTGAGGCCGAGGAGCAACGAATAGATCAGCAAGATCGCGACCTGGGCGCTCAGCACTGCGCCGCTCGCCAACCGGACACGCCGCAGTGCGAGGCTGGCCGCGCCAATGGCGATGATCAAGACCCAACTGAGAGCCAGGAAGCCGGAATCCGAAGTTAGTGGGGTGACGGTGAGGCATGCCAGCATCACCGAGAAGGTCACGGCGATGGCGCTACGGTCGGAGGCACGCATTGTTAAGCCGCCGTGTTGAGCTGTTCGAGGGCGGACCACGCGTCGGCCACTCCCATGCCGCGCCGTACGTCGATGACCCGCCACTGATTGTCACGCAAGATCTGCCCGGCCAGCTCGTGCTGTGCCCGCTGCTGCTCACTGGCCGGTTCGTCGGTAAAGGTGTCGACATCCAGCAGCATCGCCAGGCCCTGGGCCCTGTTGCGTCGCACCCGGAGCAGCGAGTTCGCATCCTGGGCGTTCATCCGGCCCATGATCGCGATTGCCAGCTGTCCCGGCCGATCAACAGTGGCGGACTCAACGGCGTAGTGGATGGTGGTCGTGGGCCGCGGCCTGAGATCAGTCAGCCGGGTGATCACCAGCTCCTGCGATGCCGAGCTGTGCTGGCCCATCGTCCCGCTGATGTGCAGCGGGCCGTCGGCCTCATAGATCTCGATGCCGAAGCCGTCATCCAGGAAGTGGATACCGATCGAGGCGGCCGCGGAGATGGCCCACTCCAGGGAGTTTTGCATGCCGCGACCCGCATGGGCGCTTGATCTTGAGTCGAGCACGATGCTGGCGCTCGGGTCCCAGGCCTGCTCCTCGCGTCGCACCATGAGGTCGCCCCACCGCGCAGTCGAACGCCAATGGATGCGTCGTACGTCATCGCCTTGCCGGTACTCGCGCACAAGTGCGTCGTCCTGGCCGACGACGCCGACCCTGTGTGGCCGAGCCTCGCCGGTACTGCCGCCACCACCAATGGTCCGGATCGTCGGCAGCGGCACGATCCGCGGCGTCACCATTACGTCGCTGGTGGCAACGAACTGCCGATCCAGCTGCACCAGGCCGAACGGATCAACAGTCCGTACTGTCAGCGGGCCTGTAGTGAAGCGGCCGCGTACTCGTCCCAGCAATGGATACTCCACAACCCGGCGCCAGGTCGGATTTGCGCCGTCTACCAGGAATCGGGGCCGGGTCCCCAGCTCGCGCGGCACTGAGTCTTCGAGCAACAGGATCCCGGCCGGCAGCCGGCCGTCCTGCCCGAGGATGATATGGCCCTTCATCGGTGAGCCCAGGGGCACCTGAGCGGGCTCGATGGAGCGCTCGCACGACATCCGCAATCGGGCGCGGGAAACCAAAACGGCGGCAATCACGGGGAGGGCAACTAAGAACAGGCCAAGTCGCATGACATCACGCTGGCCGGTAGCCATCGCCACCAGCACCACGATGAGCCCGATCAAGACGAAGAATCGACCCCGGGTCGTGAGCAGCCGCCACGGACGCGACACGGTGTTTATCTCCGGTCAGGAATGTGTACGGATTGAATGGCCTGCGCGATGACGTCGGTTACCGTACGGCGCGCGAGCTGAGCATCGGTAGAAGGCAGCACCCGATGCGCCAGAACGGAGACACCCAGAGCCGCGACGTCGTCTGGCGTCACGTAGTCCCGGCCAGACATTGCAGCGAAGGCGCGACTCGCCCGAAGCAATTG
>DASRJV010000266.1:0-5738 GCA_035649295.1 Propionibacteriaceae bacterium | reverse complement strand
TCTACCGCCCGCATGCCCGAACTGGGTATGCCTCCCCTCAGCATCGCGATGCTGATCGAATTGTCCGCGGCCTGCTCGCCAGGGCCGGCAATCGGCACCTTGTTGATCGCGAGAGTTATGGCTGGCAGTGGGATTTCGCTGATGCCTGCATCACCGATATCTCAGCGGTTGCCTATGACTGGCTGGCGACCGGCAAGCCGCTGGTGATCACCGAGGCGTCGCCAAGCGCCTACCGCCCGGCCTCACCGCTGCTGGATGCGCTGCCGCTGCTGGGTGCCGCCGAGGCCGGAGACGTGGTGTCCAGAATCCGCGCACTGCAAGGCGATCCGGCGGCAACGGAGCAACTACGTGGTCTCGCGTACCACTATTTCGGAGATGTGAGTGCGCAGCAGAGCACCAAGCGGTTCGAGGATGCAATCGAGCGCGCATACCAGATCCAGCGATCTGGATAGGCCTGTCGCGAGCTAGAGTCCGCGCAGGAAATCAATGTCGTCGTCTGGTGCCTTCGGGTGCTGCTTTGGCTTTGCACTGCCGGACGACTCCGGGGTGGGCCGACCGAGCAGCAGCCAGCACACAGCACCAGCTAGTGGCAGGCAGATGATCGCGGTCGCCCAGAGCCAGCGAGGCATCTTGCGGACGGCGTACGGCGGCGCCTGAGCAACCTCGACGACACAGTAGATCATCAGCAGTCCGACGATGATGATCGGTAAATACCGCGCCATAACGAAGAGTATGCGTCTTGGCCGGGGGTTGAGACAACAGTCGACGATAGGCTGTCGGGATGCCTCGTGGACCCGTCGCTGCCCTGCCGCGGCGTGGACGCGTGGGATGGCACGGGAGATGGTGGTGACGGCGGGTTTCGATGTCGGCGCCGAGCGACCTGCGCACCCGACGATTGCCCAGCTTCGTGAGGTGACCCAGCCGCCGAGCGTCCGTACCCGGGCGGCTGCCGAACACTGGGTGGCTCATGCCTATCTCAGGGACATTTCCCCTTATCTGACACGGATCTTGCTGAGAGGGGGGTTCAGTGCCAATGGCGTCACCTGGTTGATGATCATCGCAGCGGCCGCCGCCGCGGTTGCCACGGCCTGGCCTACTCTGCTCGGCGCGATTCTTGTGGTGATCTTGGTGCAGC
The DNA here is from genome assembly GCA_035649295.1 of Propionibacteriaceae bacterium. Lineage (GTDB taxonomy): Bacteria > Actinomycetota > Actinomycetes > Propionibacteriales > Propionibacteriaceae > Microlunatus. Next base: position 4,603 of record DASRJV010000266.1, on the reverse strand, counting down.
TACAGATGCTGCTGGATTGCTGCGACGGGGAGGTGGCGCGCTGGCGGCAAACGTCATCACCCGTTGGGGTGTACCTCGACCGGGTGGGACACTACCTGGCAGAGTGCGGGATTGCGGTAGCTCTCGGCATCCGTGCCACGGGTGAGCTGCGGCTCAGCGGAATCTGGATCAGTGCAGGGCTGCTGCTCGGTTTGCTGATCGCCCTGAACAAGGTTGAGAACGATCTGGTGCATGTCGCGCGGCACTACGCCGGCTTGCCGCAAATGCGCGACGCCGATGAGGTCCGCACGCCGCGGGGAGGCTTGCTGCGTAGTGCGCGGAGGCTTGCCCGGCTGATCCCGTTTCACCGGGTTTTTCATTCGGTGGAGTTGTCGATTCTGGTGCTCCTCGCGGCGATCATCGACCTCTTCGTTGCTGGTGCGGCGACGAAGGTCCTGCTCGCGGCACTCGTCATCGCAGCCGCCGTGACACTTGTTGGCCATCTGGTCGCTGTGCTGGCATCGTCCAGGCTGCGATGAGCGAGCCTGTGCGGCCGAAGTTTGGTGTCGTCGTCTTGACGATGGGTAACCGGCCCGACGATCTGAAACGTGGTCTCGCCAGCCTGCTGGACCAGCGTGAGGTCGACCTCGATGTTGTGGTGGTCGGCAATGGGTGGCGACCCGTGGGCCTGCCGGACGGTGTGAAGGCTCACGGGCTTAGTGAAAACCTCGGCATTCCGGCTGGGCGCAACGCTGGGGTGCCTCTGGTCGAAGGGGATCTGCTGTTCTTCCTCGACGACGATGCCTGCCTTCCGGAAGACGACATCCTGGCTCGGATGGCGATGCAGTTCGCAGCTGACCCGACACTCGGCATGATCCAGCCGAGAGTGGTCGATCCTGAAGGCCGGAAGGCGCCGCGGCGCTGGACTCCGCGCCTACTCGTTGGAGACCCGGCGCGGAGCGGCCCGGCCATGAACGTATGGGAGGGCGCAGTCGCGATCCGCCGCAATGCCTTTGAGTCGGCCGGGGGCTGGCCGGAGCCGTTTTGGTACGCCCACGAAGGCATCGACCTTGCCTGGCGAGTGTGGGACCGCGGACTCCATGTTCGATACGACGGTGAGATTGAGGTCCTTCATCCGGCAATCCAGCCCACCCGGCACGCCGAGTTCTACCGGTATCAGGCACGGAATCGGATCTGGCTCGCCCGGCGTAACCTTCCGCTTCCGGTAGGCGTGATCTATGTGTTGGCGTGGACGGGTGTGTCGGCGCTTCGGCTGCCATCGCGGACTGCGTGGCGTGAGACGCTGCGCGGCTATCGGATTGGGCTCACCGAACCCGGCGGCGAGCGCCGCCCGATGCACTGGCAAACGATCTGGCGCATGACACGCGCCGGACGGCCACCGGTAATTTGATGCTGATGGTGGAGACCGAGGTGAACGACCGGTCCTGGTCGGAGTGGGCGATCGGGCAGGTTGAAGCGGATGCGAATCGCAGTGCTGATACTCACCTGCACACGTTTCCGCTGCCGCCCGCATGGGGCATCAGCCTTTATCTGAAGGACGAATCGGTGCATCCCACCGGAAGTCTCAAGCATCGATTGGCGCGGTCGCTGGTGCTCTACGGGCTGTGCAACAACTTGATCAACGGAGGCACCACCCTCGTTGAGGCATCGTCCGGGTCTACGGCAGTCAGTGAGGCTTACTTTGCGCGGCTGCTCAACTTGCCGTTCGTGGCTGTGATGCCGGCCTCGACCGTACAAGAGAAGATCGAATTGATCGAGTTCTATGGCGGGCGCTGCCACCTGGTCGAGGATCCGACAACGATCTATCAGGTGGCGGCTGATCTCGCAGCCAGCAGCGGCGGCCATTACCTCGACCAGTTCACCTACGCCGAGCGGGCCACCGACTGGCGCGGCAATAACAACATCGCCGAATCGATGTTTGCGCAGCTGAGCCAGGAGCCGTTTCCGATACCGCACTGGGTGGTCGTCGGGGCCGGCACCGGCGGCACGAGTGCCACCATCGGACGCTATGCGAGGTTGAAGAAGTACCCCACTCGGATATGTGTAGTCGACCCTGAGGGCTCGGCATTCTACGAAGGGTGGCGGACCCGGAATGCTGCGATCACTGCAACCGGGTCGAAGATCGAAGGGATCGGTCGGCCACGCGTCGAGCCCAGCTTCGTACCCTCGCTGGTGGACCGCATGATTGCTGTGCCGGATGCAGCGTCGATCGCCGCCATGCGGTGGTGCACCCACAAGCTGGACCACTGGGTCGGCGGCTCGACCGGCACCAATATGTGGGGCGCGCTACAACTGGTGGCCGAGATGAAGGCCGACGGTATCCGCGGCAGCGTGGTGACTTTGCTATGCGACGATGGCCGCCGTTACGCCCGCACCTATTACGACGACGCCTGGGTGGCGGAGCGCGGCTGGGACCTGACTCCGTACCAGGCCATGCTCGAGTCCTTCGAGGCCTCGGGCGTCTGGCCCAGCGATGCGTCCTGAGCTCAGCCAGGGAATGCGCCGAGAACTAGGCCGGCGCTGAATCCGATTGCGCACACCAGCTCGGCGAGGCTGGTTGCTCTGAGTACGCCGATCAGTGCCTGCCCGCTGCCTCCGGACATCACGACTCGGACGGCAGGAATGATCAAGACCAGACCGGCCAGCCCGAGGAGCGCCCACCAGGTCGTCAACCAGGCCACGGCGATGATCAGCGGGGCGCCAAGGCCCACCAAGATCACGTACCAGACACGTGTCCTGGCGTCTCCAAGCCGGGTCGCCATTGTTCGCTTGCCGACCCGGGCATCGCCTCGGATGTCACGCAGGTTGTTGGTTACCAAGATCGCGCAAGCCAATGCGCCGACCCACACCCCGGTGAGCAGCGTGGCAAGTGATATCCGGCCGACCTGGACGTACACGGTGCCGCAAACCGCGACGAGGCCGAAGAAGACGAAGACGAAAACCTCGCCAAGACCGACATAGCCGTACGGCCGCCTGCCGCCCGTGTAGTACCAGGCGGCCAAGATGCACGCCACACCGACCACCAGCAACCACCAGTACTCGGTCATGATCACAAGTGCCAGGCCAGCGAGACCGGCAACCCCGAAGCTGGCAAACGCCGCTCTCTTCACCAGCGGCGGCGACGCCAGACCCGAACCCACCAGCCGAAGCGGACCAACGCGTTCTGTGTCCGCTCCCCGAATCCCATCGGAGTAGTCATTGGCATAGTTGACGCCAACCTGAAGTGCCAAGCTGACGACCAAAGCCAGGATTGCCGCAACCCAGGAGAAGCCCTGCTCGAAAACGGCCAGGCCGGTACCCGCGATCACCGGAGAGCAGGCCGCGGGTAGCGTCCGCGGCCGCGCTCCTGCCAGCCATTGGGTCGCAGTCGGCCTGCGAGCCGTCTCGGCGGTCACCCGGTCGCCTGCCGCTCGGCACGGCGGTTCAAGATCATCGAACGGATCGCTGCTCGATCGGGTTTGCCGTTCGGCAGCCACGGAAGCTGGTCGAGATAGATCAGTTCACGTGGCACCGCGTACGCCGGCAGCCACTGACGTACCACGGACTGCAGATCTTCCAGCGAGCGTGGCGAATCGGAGACTGCCATGATCGTTGTTCCCCACACTGGGTCGGGAATGGCAATCACGCCGGCGTGAGTCTTGTGATGAGCGGCCCATCGCTGCACGGCCTGCTCGACGTCAGCAAGATCGACTTTGTGACCACCGGTGATCACCACGTCATCCAACCGGCCGAGCACCACCAGTCTCCCGGAGTCCCAGCGGCCTCGATCTCGAGTGTGAAATCTGCCGTCGACGAGAACCTCGGCCGTAAGGTCTGGGCGTAGCCGGTAGCCAGCGAAAAGGGTGGAGCTTTTGATCAAGATCTGACCATCGTCGGAGAGTTCGACCGCCACACCTGGCAGCGGCTTGCCGTCATAGACACAGCCGCCGCAGGTCTCGCTCATGCCGTACGTGGTCACCACCTTGATGCCCGACGCCAGGGCACGGTCCACCAAGCTGGCATCCGCTGGGCCGCCACCTACCAGGACCGTGCTGAAGCTGGCCAGAGCTGCGATCACCTCACCCCGCTGCAAAGCCCGGTCGAGCTGCGCCGGTACGAGCGAAATGTAGCGCCGCTCCGACAGCGTGCCAGCCACCTCAGGCAAGTCGCTCAGGTCGGACCGCACCGGCACGGCCCGGGTATCGGCAATGCATGCTCGAGCGAGCACCATCAGGCCTGCGATGTAGCAGGGTGGCAGCGCCAGCGCCCAGTCGCCCGCCCCACCCAGCCGGGTATGCGTTGCTTCGACCGAGGCGCGAAGCGCAGTACGGGAGATGACGACGCCTTTAGGCGCTCCAGTCGAACCCGATGTGGCAATCACGATCGCTGCATCTGCCTCGATGACGGGATGATCAGGCTGGAGCATCGCGATCGCGCGAGTCCTCTCGATCGGGTCGGTCGGCAGCGGCGCGATGGGTGGTCCGCCATGCATCGAAGCGGCAAGGGTCGCGGTGACTTCCGACAACCCAACCGTCCGAAGCTGTGCTGATCCTTGGCCGGCCGTGCTCACGGCGACCAGGCTAACCACAGGTCAGGATTGGGCCAGACTTGGACCGTGCTGGAC
>DASRJV010000265.1:0-5429 GCA_035649295.1 Propionibacteriaceae bacterium | reverse complement strand
AGCCCCAGCCCGCTGACTCGGGAGTCACCTCGAGTTCGTAGCGACCCGACCCGGCAAATCCAGACCGCAGTAGGTAGCGCGAATCCATGATCATTACCTGACGAGCGATGCAGCGGTATCGACTGCCTTCGCGACATCATCGTCGGCCGGGTACAGCATTGTGCGACCAACGACAAGACCGCGTACGGACGGCAGCGCGAGTGCAGCCTGCCACGCGGCGTAAGTGTCGTCCGGCGCTCCCTCAGGATCGCCGCCAAGTAGCAGCGTCGGAAGCGTCGTCGCATCCATCACCCGCTCCATCTCGTGCACTACGGGCAGCTTCATCCAGGTGTACGCGGTGGAGGCGCCCAGCCCCTGGGCTATATGCACCGACTTGATCACCGCGTCCGCGGAAAGGTCGTTGACGATCTTGCCGCTGAAACGACTGGACATGAACGGCTCTACCATTGCGATCAACCCCGCCCGGTTGAGGTCGGTGATCGCTTGGCCGCACCGCTCCAGCGTGGCGACCGTGCCGGGATCCTCGAGATCGATCCGCAGCAGCACCTTCGCGCCTTCGAATCCGGCATCCACGGTCCCGCGGACGTCGTAACCGGTGTTGCGGTCATCCATCTCGAAGACTGAGCCTTGAAGGCCACCGCGGTTTATGGAGGCGAACACCAGCTTCTCCTCCAGGACACCCAGCATCAGCAGGTCTTCGACGATGTCGGCTGTCGCGAGCAGTCCGTCCACACCAGGTCGCGTCAGCGCTGTCACCAGCCGATCGAGGAGGTCGGTGCGGCTGGCCATCGCGTTTGCCTTGCCGCCCACGCCCAGCGCGCCGCGCGCCGGATGATCGCAGGCGATGATCATCATCTTGCCGTCAGGCCCAAAAAGTTCTCTCCGGCGGCGCGCCACGAGCAGCCGTTTGATGCGTTGCGGATCATGAGTTCGAATCTCATTCAGCTCACTGATCGAGCCCGCGAACTGGGTTTCCGACGACGCGTCGGTCACCGTGCTCATCGGTTGCTCGCAGTCTCGAAGTGCACGGCTAGCGAGTCGGCGAGATGCTCGTTGGGATCCCCACCGGCGAGCAGCGTCTCGATCTCTGATTCGGTTGGCATCGCGGTCGAGCACTCAAGGCGAGAGGCCACGATGGCGCCGGCGGCATTGGCGCGCTGCAGCACCTTCTGGAGCGGCCAGCCCGCCAGCAGGCCGTGACACAAGGACCCACCGAAAGAGTCCCCAGCGCCGAGGCCGTTCAGCGGCCGGATTGGGATCGGTGGAGACTCCACCCGCTCGCTCCTGGTCTTGGCCAGCACTCCCTTGGGACCTTGTTTCACGATCGCCAGCTCGACGCCGGCGGCGAGCAAAGCATCCGCGGCTTTCTCCGGCGCGGTCTCCCCCACCTCGACCTCACACTCCTCGCGATTACCTACCGCGACGGTGACCTGTGGCAGAGCCCGCTGCACTTGCTCGGTCGCGTGTGCCGGGGTTTCCCAGAACATCGGACGATAATCCAGGTCAAGCACGGTGAACTGCTTCCGAGCCCGTGCTTCGAGGACAGCGAAGTGCGACTCACGGCTCGGCTCCTCGCTGAGCCCGGTGACCGACAGCCACATCAGCCGGGTGGCCCGTACCGCATCAAAGTCAATGTCCGACGGTTTGACTTGCATATCCGGCGCTGTGGGCTTCCGGTAAAACCAGAGTGGGAAATCGTCCGGCGGGAAGATCTCGCAGAACGTCACCGGCGTGGCGTACTCGGTGTTGGTCACGACAAAACGATCATCGACGTTCAGGTCTCGGAGTGCCTTGCGGACATACCGGCCGAACGGGTCATCGCCCACGCCGGTGATGATCGCGGCTCTTCGGCCGAGGCGGGCCGCCGCCACGGCAACGTTGGCCGTGGTCCCACCCAAGTACTTCCCGAATGTCTGTACGTCCTCAAGCCCAACGCCAACCTGCAATGGATAGATATCGACGCCGCTGCGACCGAACGTCAGCACCTCCAGCGCCGGCTCAATGGGGGGATCCGGATGGTTGGGAGGATCGCTACTCATTGCTCTCCTTTTGGGATCGAGATCGGGCTGCACTGTGCCTCTCGAAGCACCGTATTGGCCCGGGTCGGGAGTGTCAACACTTTGTAAAGACAAATGGGGATCAACGCCTAGATCGGCGTGTGCAAGGTGCCGGCGACAAATTGGGCTTGGCCCAAACCGAACGACCAATCGGAATGCCTGTTCGACATCACTGAAATGATCAAATCCTCCGGCTGCACGCCACACTCTGCCTCCAACCGCTTCGCCAGCTCGGCGTACACGGCCACCTTCTGCTCAGTCGACCTCCCCTGTTGGAAGATCTGGATGATCACGATGCCGTTCGAGCGCTCAAGGCCGAGGCCGGTGTCCTCGACAATGATGTGACCCTTGTCGTGCTCGGTGATGATCTGGCATCGATCACGCGGCGGTGCAGCGAAGCCATCGAGCATGACGTCTTGGATGGTGTCAGCCAGTTTGCGAAGCTCCTCCGAGGTCCGGCCCTGCTGGACATCAATACGGACAAGCGGCATATTGGAACTATCCCATTTGTTAAGACATAATGTCAAATCATCGCTTGCTCGGTGTGCTGCCTACCAAAAAGCCCGCTCCCCAAGCGAGATGGGTCGCCGCCAACACCATCGGCAATCGCAGTCGAGCCGCCGCCGATATGGGCCGCGCCGTGATCAACGAGCCACCAATGATCAACGCCAGGTAGCCTGCCGGAGCGAGGAAACCGACACGCAGCAGCCGCGAGTCGACGATGACACCGAGCAGACCCGCGATCGAGCCGGCCAGCACGCCGACGAGGGTGAGCGGAGGAGCTAGGTAGCGGGCGGTAGCGGTCTCTGGATGGCGCCTAACCACCTCGCGACGCCATGTCCCGGTCTCGTACATCTGCTTCACCAGCGCTCGGAGTGTGGATCTGGGGTGATAGGTCACCCGCAGCTCCGGAGAGAACCAGATCTTGTGGCCGCTCGTACGCAGCCGGTAATTCAGCTCCCAGTCCTGTGCGCGATGCATGCTCTCGTCGAAGCCGCCCACGGAAACCAGCGCATCCTTACGAAAGACGCCCAGAAATACCGTCTCGGCCTCGGCTGCCGAAGAATCAGCAAGGTGGAATGCTGAACCGCCCAGTCCAAGTCGCGTGGTGTACGCGACGGCGACGGCCTGTTCAAACGGGGTGGTTCCTTGGGCATCCATGACCCCGCCCACATTCGCGGCACCAGTTTCATCGAGCAGTTCAACAGCCCTTCTGATGTATCCGTCGGTGAGTTCGCCGTGTCCATCGACCCGAACGATGATCTCGTGCTGGGCCGCGGCAACGCCGAGGTTCAGTGCGGCCGGCGTACGCGCCGCTGGGTTGTCCACCACACGGATACGGGAGTCCGCCGCCGAAAGGGCCTCAGCGATCTCGTGCGTATGGTCACTGCTGGGTCCGGCTGCGATGATCACCTCGAGCTCGCCCGGATAGTCCTGGTCGAGCACCCTGCGGATTGCGGCCTCGAGATGGCGTTCCTCGTTCAGCACCGGCATGACAACCGAGACACCGGGCCAGGCTGTGCCGACGCGATGCCCAGCGGTCTGCCCTCGATCCTCAGTGGACTTCACCCGATCATCCTGTCATCAGCTGCGAGCGTCGGGAATCGCGCGCCGCCGCACGGAGGAGGAGCGAGCGGAGGCGTTCTTCCTCTGCGAGCGACGACGACGGCGGCGGATTCCAAGCGCGATGCGCGAGCAGCTCCAAATTAGACAGAACAGACCTTTCCTAGATCCTCGGTCTGCGCATCCCTAGACGGCGACGCTGTGGGTTTGGGCTTGGCGGTCTCACTCGTCGTGCTGGCTGGTGTTGGTTCGGCCACCGGACGGTCGATGGCTTCAGAGGCCGCGATCCTCCTCTCGACGGTATGGCGGACCAGAGTGAAGTCCGGCGAGTTCGGATTGATCAGCGGCGGCATCATGGCAACGCTCGAAACCGGCAAACGCTTGGCTTTGAGCGCGAGATCGGTCATGGTGCCAACCTCTCCCGTTGGGATGTCGGTGGCGACCGCCTGCCGGCTGGCTGCGGCGATCCCATTGAACCTCGTCAGCACGGTGATCGGGTCGAACTGGTTGAGCATTGCGCGCATGACGCACTTCTGTCGCAGTACCCGGTCATAGTCCGAAGAGTCCGAGCGTGAACGTGCGAACCAGAGTGCCTCGTAACCGCTGAGATGCCGGTTCTTGCCCGCTTCGACATAGCCATGGATCTTCGTGCTGCCGCCTCCAATCGGGACTCGGCGATAGACGTCCATGGTGATGCCACCGACCGAGTCCACTAGTGACTCGAACCCCTTGAGGTCGATCAGCACCCAATAGTTGATCTTGAGCCCAGTCGCCCCTTCGACAGCCTCCTTGGTGGCTTGGGCGCCCGGATTTTGCACCCCTGGATAGAGATTGCGATGTTCGGACGCATAGGTGTAGATCGCGTTGAGCATGCAGGAGCCATCAGGGCATCGATAGCCGTGCGGGAAACGATCATGCAGCGGCGAGTAGCTGGGAAATGGAACTGCCTGCAGATTGCGGGGCAAGCTGATCAACACGGTCCGGCCGGTCTCGGTGTCCACACTGGCCACGGTCATGCTGTCCGGCCGGAGTCCAACGCGATCCCGTCCGGCGTCACCGCCCAGCAGCAGGATGTTGTAGCGGCCCTGCTTCGCGACTTGATCACCCCCGCCGGCGAAGACGGCTGTGGTCAGCTCACGTTGCGCAGTGGCCATGGACGCCGCCGCGAGGAAGCCACCGAGGATGGTGAAAGCCACTGCGAGGCTGATCACCGAAAAAACGATCTGTCCCAAACGCCCGAGCTCTCGGGGGTGCGCGAGCCGCCAAGCATCGACAATGAGCACAATCCAGCCCAGGCCGACGATGATGATCCCGATCTGAATTGCCTTGAGCGTGGGGTCCAGCGTAAGAGTGGCCAGTGCGACCTTGGGCTCGATGACCATCAGCAGCCCGGCCAGCAGCACAAGTAGCCACAGAGTGACCCAGATTCGAATCGCAATCCGACCGAGACGCCGGCTGCCGCCCGCAAGCTGGGCAGAGCCCGGCAACACCAGAGTCATGGCCAGGAAGGTCAAACCTCTGCGTCTTTTAACGCGTGCACTTCGCTCGAAACATGTGGGAAACGAGGCCGGCGCGCGCGGTGCAACATCCGCGGTGCGAACTGACACCTTGGAAGCCTTTCGTCTGCTGGCGGGGAAGGAATTTCGGGGAAGATCCCTGCCAGTATGTGCGGTGCCCGCGGCTTCCGTGCTGAAGCCACGCCGACGAGCCTGGACTCCGGCGCGCTGAGCACAGGGACAGTAGCCGCCCTGTCCCCAGGTACCTTTGCTGACATGTCTCCGGGGCGCGACGAGGATCTCGACTGGCTGT
>DASRJV010000264.1:0-15391 GCA_035649295.1 Propionibacteriaceae bacterium | reverse complement strand
GGCGGAAGGCGCAGCAGTCCGAAAGACCGCGCATCCTCCTGGGGCAACATCGATGACTGTCACCCTGGTGTTGCTCTCCGGCATCTTGCTAACGGCGGGCATGAGCTCTCTCGTGGTCGCCTTCACTCGCTCCACTCCACGGCTGGAGGCTGCCCTGGAGCGGATCGGTGCGGACGGCACAGACCACGTGCCAGCCCATGACATCGGTCCGATCAGCAGCCGGTCAGAGCGGTTCGGCGAATTCCTCTATCGAGTAGTGCCGATTCCACTGACCAGCGGACAGCGTCGAGCATTGCGGCTGCAGGACAAACCCATCGCGGAGTTCTATGCCGACAAGGCCGTGATGGCGATCATCGGCGCAGTGCTGCCAGGGCTGGCTGGTGCTGCCTTCAGCTACCTGACCGGTCACCTCAGCCCGATCCCCGCGATCGCCGTAGTAGTTGGTGGCATGATCGGCTTCTTCGTGCCTGACCTGTTGCTTCGTAGAGCCGCGACGAGCGCTTGGGCCGGAGCCGCCGAGGCGCTGTTGGTCTACATCGACTTGGTGACCTTGGAGCGACTGACGAACGCTTCAGCCACCCAGGCACTGCACAACGCGGCCGCATTGAGTGATGTGCCGCTCTTTGTCCATATCCGGACGGCGCTCGAACGGGCCCGGCTGGAACAGCAATCCCCGTACGCCGAACTTCGCCGGCTGTCCGATCAGCTCAAGCTTCCTGAGCTTGCAGATGTCGCTGACGTGATGCAACTGGATGAGACCGGCGCCGCTTTGTCCGGCACGCTTCGCGCCCGCGTTCGCGAGCTGCGCGATGCCCATCTGACTCGCGAGCAGATCAAGGCGAGTGCCGCTGCCGAGGGCATGACGATCTATATGACCTTGCCAGCATTGATCTTTGGCCTCATCTTCCTAGTTGCCGCGATGCTCAGGATCCTGGTCGCCTGATGTCTGTCCTGCAACTGACAACACTTTCCGTGAACGGACAACACCTGACCGTTCCTCTGCCGGCGCAACCTCGGACACAGTGGATGCGAAGTCGATTGGCCGCGAGCGGCTCCACTAGTGCGGAAGGGACTGGCATGGCTGAGCGAGGGATCTGTTGATGGCTCGACTCATTCGTGGCCTAGGTTCACTCGCGGTCCTACTGCTCGGCACCATCGGCGTTCCTGTCGCTCTGGCCTTCCTCGGCGGCAATCCGTTGCCGGAGGAGCTGACGTGGAGCGCCGTGCAGCGAGCCCTGTTCACGCCAGTCGATGGCATGATCCTGGTTGGACTGATCGCTATTGTCGGCTGGCTGGCGTGGCTGGCCTTCACGCTGTCGGTGATCAGCGAGCTCGTGGCGGTCGTTTCGCAGCAACGCATTCGAATCAGCCTCCCAGGCCTCGATGCGTCGCAACGTTTTGCAGCTGGATTGTTGATCTCCGTGATCACGATGACCTCGGTGCCGTACGCCGTGCAAGCCGATCCTCACTCGGACCGCCATGTTGCGGCCGCACCTCCAGCACCCGAGCCGGCGACATTGATCATCGATCCGGCACAGGCTGCGACACCGGCCCCGGCCCTGGGGGCACCCCGGACAGAGGGGACCGGTGACCAACGCCACCAGCACGTTGTGAAGGCAGGTGATGATCTCTGGAGTCTGGCCGAGCACTACTACCGAGACGGCCGAGAGTGGCGCAAGATCGCAGCGGCGAATCCCAAGGTCCTGACCGGTGGCCCGGACCGGCTGCAGGTCGGATGGCGCCTCAAAATTCCTGATCTTGATGAAGAGACGGCTCGTGACAGTCAGCGCGTTGTTACCGTACGTCGCGGTGACACGCTCTCCTCGATTGCCGAGGCGGAACTCGGCGCGGCAGCTCGCTGGACTGAGATCTTTCACGTCAACCGCGCCCAGCTCCGTGACCCAGATGAGCTTGCCGTCGGTATGCGTCTGGTGTTGCCGAAGCCAAAGAAGTCCGAAACGGCGGCCAGACTCAAGGCTCATGATCAGCATCGTGAAGCCGAAGAGCCGCCTTTGGAGCCCGAGCATCCGGCGCCACCTCCGAGGCCTGAGCGTCCGGCGCCACCAACCGAGCCATCGGTCCTACCAACTCAATCGACCAGCAGCCCGCCGATGGCCGACACCAATACGGTTAAGACGGTTGACATTCCCGCGGCGGCTCTGGCAGGTATTGGGGGCCTGCTGGCGGCCGGCGTGATTGGCGGGCTGGCCTGGCGTCGGCGTATTCAGCTTCAAACCAGGCTGACCGGCCGACGCATTGTGCATCCATCACCACCGGCGCAGGCAATCGAGGTCGCTCTCGGGCAGCGTCAGCGACCAATGAGCTTGCGTACCCTCGACCTTGCCGTGAGGGCGATCGGAGCCCATTCCCAAGCATTGGACATCGCACCGCCGCCACTGGAGTTGGCTTTGATCGGGGAGAACGAGATCGAACTCCGCATGCAGGAGACCTGCTCCGATGCTCCGGTCGGTTTCACGGTGCGTGGGCGCTCCTGGCTTCTTGCGCAAGCCGATGTCGGATACCTCAAGTCCGTGCATGGACTGAGTGACGCTGGGCGTCCGTGGCCCGCCCTGGTCACGCTCGGTCGCGATGACGATGGCCGGCTGGTGCTCGGCGATCTTGAGTCGCTCGGCCTAGTGGAGCTTCGACCGGATTCAGGATTCCCGGCAGCTGATCTCCTCGCCGCAATGGCCGTTGAGCTCTCCTTCAGCCCCTGGGCCGATGAGATGATCTTGACGCTGGTGAGTGGGAGCCAACGGTTGCCGGCAGCTCTCGGCAAGCACAATGTGCAACAAACCGATGACTGTGACGCACTGCTCGACCGGCTGGAACAGCGCGCTGCCGCGCAACGTGAGCATCACCGGTACGAGGTGTTGAGCCAGCACCGCATCGATCGTGACCTTGCCGACCCTTGGGCTCCGGAAATCATCTTGGTGGAACGGCCGCTGACCGCGGCCGAGCTAGCCCGGCTGACCCAACTGCTGAGCACCGAGCCCAAGGTCACCATGGCCGCAGTTGTGGTAGGACCGGTACCTGACGCCGTCTGGTCGCTGCGTGGTGATGGTTCCGAGGCCCAGCGCCGAGTCGTGTTGGAGCCGGCCGGCCTCTCATTGTCGCCGCAGTGGTTGGAGCCTTCAGAGTTGACCGCCGTGGTTGATCTCATCGAGACCACCGGTAGCGACGACACGACCCCCGCGCCATGGTGGAGCGATGTCGAGGTACAGCCGGATCCGCCGCCCGACAACGTCACCTACCTAGACAGCCGATTGACAACCTGGGGGACAGCAGGCACAACAGAAAGGGCCTTGATCATGGAGGCAGCGATGGACCCGGATCGGACGGTCCACCATCCCACCCTCCAGCTACTCGGGCCTATCGAGCTGCTCGGTGCCACCGGTACTGTGCCCACACGCGCCGCCAAGCAGTGCCTGGAGTACTGCGCCTGGCTGCTGGAGAATCCAGGAAAGACCGCCCAGGCAATGGTTTCAGCGCTCGCCGTGGCCGAGGGCACACGGCGTTCCAATATGAGCAGGCTGCGTGGCTGGCTCGGCACCAGCCCTGCTGGAGAGGCGTACCTGCCGGACGCGTACACCGGACGGATCACACTGCATCCTGCCGTCAGTTCCGACTGGCAACGGCTGCAGATCCTCACCTCGAACGGGGTAAACCGAGCCAGCGACGACAGCCTGCTGGCCGCGCTTGAGCTGGTACGCGGTGCACCACTCGCTGATGCCGCGCCTGGCCAGTGGCATTGGGCCGAGGAGCTACGCACCGACATGATCTCCTGCGTACGCGACCTCGGAGTGGAGCTGGCGGACCGCGCGCTGCTCGCCGGTGATCTAGAACGGGCTCGCTGGGCGGCGGCGCGTGCGCTCCTGGCCGCGCCTGGCGATGAGCTTTTGCTCGCAGTGCGGATTCGCACCGAGCACCAAGCTGGCAACCCGGCGGAGACCGAGCGGCTTACCCTTCAGCTGGCGGCGCAGGCGCGCAGTCTCGGGGTCGATCTGGATCCAGCAACTGTCTCGCTGCTGCAGCGGGTGATGGAAGGACAGGTGCGGGCCCGACTGGCGTGAGGCTTCGGGTCTGCCGACAGTGAGTGGTAACCTCGCGCCGCCATGCAGATCCAGCCGCCATCAGGGTTTTCTGCCAGCCTTGAGCTGGACGGACTGCCCGTACTGGTCTGCGGGGGTGGACCCGCCGCGCTGTCTGCCATCCGGCAATTGCTGGACACGGGGGCTGTGGTGACAGTGGTCGCGCCCGAGATCGGTGCGACCGTCGCCGACCTCGCAGCACGGGGATTGTTGATCATGCGCCGCCGCCCTCCGGCGCCTGATGACTTCACCGGCGCCGTACTCGTGGTACCTGCCACCGGTGTGGCAGAACGTGACCAGATGATTGCGGCTGCTGCTCGCGATCATGGTGTGCCGGCTGTGTCAGCTGCGCCAGCCCCTGTCGATGAGCCCACCGGCGCCGGATCAGTGATCTTGGTCGGTGGCGGCCCTGGCGACCTTGGTTTGTTGACCGTCGCCGGACTGGAGGCCATCAAAGAGGCGGACGTGATCGTCTGCGATCGGCTGGCTCCGCTAGCGGCATTGCAGCACGCAAGACCAGAGGCTGAGATCATCGAGGTCGCCAAGATCCCACGAGGCACGTCCACCTCGCAGCAGCGGATCAACGAGATCCTGATCGAGCACGCGTCGACCGGCAAGAAGACAGTCGTCCGGCTCAAAGGCGGTGACCCCTTCGTCTTCGGCCGCGGTGGTGAGGAATGGCAGGCTTGCGTGGCCGCCGGCATCCCCGTCACAGTGATTCCGGGCGTCACCTCGGCGGTTGCGGGCCCGGCACTGGCCGGTGTGCCGCTGACGCACCGCGAGCTCACTCAGGGCTTCACCGTGATCTCTGGCCACGCGCCACCTGGTGATCCCGCCTCAACCCTCAACTGGCAGGCACTAGCCACCGCTAACACCACCCTTGTGATCATGATGGGCGTCGCCACGCTGTCAGCCATCACCGCCGAGTTGATCAAGCACGGTCTGGCACCAGACATCCCAGCCATGACGGTCGCCGACGCCGCCATGCCAAGTCAGCAGGCAGTACGCGGCACTTTGGCCGACATCGCGGCACGCACCACGAAAGCAAACATCAAACCCCCCGCGATTACTGTCATCGGCGCGGTGGCCGGCTTCAGTCCGACGCCGCGAGCACGTGAATCAGCAGAGCCGCCGACCAGCTGAAGCTACGCGTGCCATGCCCTCTGCCGGTCCGCGGATGGAAGTACTCACGAAAACCGGATTTCGCGACTAGCCGTACAAGATCGTCGTCCAGCCGCCGAGCTAGCTCGTGATGCCCGTGCACCTGAAGCCCACGCGCGATGAGCCAGGTGGTATTGAGCCACGTCGGGCCACGCCAGTAGCGCCGCGGCTCGTGGCGTTCGTCGGTCAAGTCAAAGCTCGGGACACCGTGTACCTCAGGCGCGCCCAGCCGAAACGCCTCGCCGGTCGCGGTCTCCACCAGCGACGCTACGACCTTGGAGGGCAGACCCGGCAGCACGAGCGGGATGAGCCCAGCCACTGTCCGCTCAGGCTGCGGCCGGCCCGCCCGTTCGTCCAGTGCCAGAAACAGCCTGCGCTCTGGGCTCCACAGCCGGTCCACCATCGCCGCAGTGATCCGCGCAGCCTCCGCTAGATGCGCGCCATCATCACGACCGAGGCGACGTGCAAGATCGGCGAGCGCGAGCTCCGACCACGCCCACAATGCGTTGAACGCCGGATCGACGACGCGGAACTCCGCCTCGGCGCGGACCCAGTCATCGTCGTAGCCGTGATCTCGATACATCAGCATCAGCCGGATGTAGCGCGCGTAATCATCATTTGTCGGCCGCTCTCCGACGCCGGCATGTGCAACGTCTCGCCGCGTGTAGGTGTTGAAGAGCGTGTGATCGGCCGGCACTGCCGCCAGTGGCTGATCCCATGCCGGGGAGTTGTCCAGGCCGGTCTCCCAGGGATGTACCAGCACAGCCAAGCCGCCGTCGACCGTACGCCGGTTCCGTATATAGGCGTTCAGATCAACAAGACATGGATAGGCCTGCTCGGCAAAGCGCAACCCAACATCGCCCAGGCGCGGCACGATCGATGCCACGGCTATGGCGTGCACCGGCGGCTGGATGATCCCCGAGGTGGCGACCGGGGGGTGACCATCCACCGCCGAAGACCGCCACACCGACGGTCCAGGAAAGTACGCGTCGTCAGGAACGGCTGGATTGAAGACAATCTGGGGCACACGACCGTCTGCCCACTGAGCGCCGAACAGGCTGAGCAGCTCAGTAGCGGCTCGCGCCGCTGAAATGTGTTGCAGGCCCAGGGCGATGAAGGCCGAATCCCAGCTCCATTGATGGGGATACAAGCTCCGCGACGGCACTGTGGCATGGCCATGCCAGTTCCGCAGCAGCACCCGTACCGCCTCGCGGACCAGTCGGTCGTGCTCGCCTCGGATCGGTGTCTCGGGCTCGGCGGTCAAGACCATGCCGACTGCCTCATTCGCCGCACCGCGACTGGCAGCACCTCATCCGCCTCGCCGGACAGCCGGCACTCAAACGCCAGCTCCTTGTCGTAGCCGATGGCCCAGAGCGCATCCAAGATCACCGGCCAGTCGATGTGGCCGGCACCAGGTTCCAGCCGGTTGCTGTCACTCAGCTGGACATGCCGGATCCACGGCCCTGCCTCGATCACGGCCTTTGGCGGATCTGCCTCTTCAATGTTCATGTGGTAGGTGTCCGCAGCAATCCCGAAGTGCCGGGAGCCGATCTTCTCGCAGAGCGCCTGTGCGTCCGCCAGCGTATTGATCATGTGGTTCTCGTAGCGGTTCAGCGGCTCAAGCGCAATGATCACACCTGCTGCCTCAGCATGGTCCGCCAGCCGCCCGAAGGCGTCGAGCAGGATTTCGGTGTCCTCGTCATCTGATCTTGGCGGCACGAACGGTGGCAGCCGCTTGCTGAACATCCCGTACGACGCCGGCGTCATAGCCAGCCGGCCGCCGATCTCGGCCATGACGGAGAGCTGGGACTTCATTTGAACCAGCGCATCCGCGCGCTTCTCAGCGTCGAAGTCGCCCACGAAGTGCCGCATGTCTACACAGACCGTAGGCATGATCACCCCGGCTCCCGCGGCGGCTTTCAGCTCGTCCAGCCGAGCCGCAAATTGACCATCGCCGGCGCCCCGCAGCTCAATGGCATCGAACCCCAGGCGGCGCGCATGGTCCCACTTCTCGATCATGGTCGAGCCGCGGAGATATTGCTCCTGCACCGCCAGCCGGACGGTATGCCTCACATCAGCCCTCCGCCGGAAGGTTCCGCCGACTCCCTGAAGTCCAAGATCACTTGCAGCAGATCGGGCGGTGGATTGTCCACCAGCTGGTATGCCTCGGCCGCCCGCCTCGCCGGAATCAGATGCGTCACCAGGGGCATGGGATCCAGCCGGTCAGCCGCACAGAGCTTGATCACGGTTTGGTGCAGCCGTTCCCGACTCCACCGATCGCGAAGGGCCAGCGGCAGGCTGCCAATCTGGGAAGAAACCAGCGTGACCCGGTTGTGGTGGAATTCTTCACCCAGCGCCAATGCGGTCGCTGGGCCTTGGTAGAAGCCGGCCGCGACCACTGTGCCATCGACTCCGGCCACCCGAATCGCCTGGTGGAGCGCAGGATAGGCACCGGTTAATTCGATCACTCGATCGGCACCGCGTCCCCGCGTAAGGTCCCGAACCGTAACGGCAAGATCACCTTCTGCGGCCGACAAAGGCGTGGCGCCGAACTCCTCTGCCAGCTCCAGCCGATTGGGCACGATGTCGACGGCGAAGACCTCAACGCCCTGGGCGACGAGCAGCTGGGTCGCAAGCAGACCGATGACGCCCTGCCCGAAGACAACCGCCGTCTCCCCGATGCGGGCGCCGGAGGCCAGCACGGCATTGAGCGCGACAGCACCTACCCGAACGAAAGTGCCGACCAGCGGCTCGACATTGGCTGGCAACAGATGCTCGACGAGCCGTTCAGCAGGCTGCACCGCGGACGAGCGGTGGCACCACATACCCCAGACCACCTGACCAACGTCGAGTCCAGTGTCAGCATCGCCCAACGCATCGATTTCCCCGACCTCGGAATAGCCCCAGACGTCGACGGGGTAGGAAAACGTCGACTGACCTGACACGAACAGTCCCGCCTCGGCATCCCAGTGCTTTTCCAAATACGGGTTCGTACCTCGGTACGTGGCGAGCTCGGTTCCAGCCGAGATGCCGGAGTAGAGCGTACGGACGCGTACCTCTCCAGCACGTGGCTCGGGTGTCGGACACTCCCGCACGCCCACAACTCTGGGCTTGATCAGCTCCACGACATACGCCATCAGCGAGCCCTGTGGGCAAGAGCTGTCGTTCGGCTCGCCAGCTCCGAGATCCGGGAGTTGTCGTAGCCGAAGACCGCAGATCGGGTTCGATCCTCGAGCGGCTCGATGAAGTGACGGGGAAGCTGGTCGGCGCCCAGCACGGTACCGGCGATAGAGCCGGCCGTTGCGCCATTCGAGTCCGTGTCCCATCCTCCTTGCACCGTCAGGCCGACAGTGGCGGTGAAATCTCCCTCGCCCCACAGCAAGCCGGCTGCTATGAGGCAGGCGTTATTGATCGAGTGCACCCAGCTGTACTGACCGAAGCGGGCGCGAATCGTCTTGACTGCAGCCTCCCAGGTGCACCCAGTCCGATAGAGATCATGAACGCCGTGCAGTGCCTCCGCCAGCCGTGAGCCGGCGGGAACGAATTCCAGCGATTGCTCGACCGCCTCGTGCACTTTGGCAACCACACAGGCCAATGAGACCAGTGCGGCCGCCCACATAGCGGCATAGATCCCGTTGCACCGGTGTGAGAGAGACGCATCTGCATAGACGAGCCGGGCAGCCGTCCCCGGCTGGCCGGGAAGAGTCCAGCCGAAGACATCGGCGCGAATCAGTGCGCCGATCCACTCCCGGTAGGGGTTCCGCGTCTCGCCCACCGACGTAATGGGCACGTTGTGCAGCAGGTTGACCATCACCGCCCGTTCCGCCGTGTACACCTGCAGATAGGGCAGAAACGACAGCCACGCGTTGGCGACCTGACCCGGGCCCAGCTCGAAGCCGTAATGCTCCAGTAGCCGCACGCTCAAGATCGAATAGTCGATATCGTCGTCACGAGCCGAACCGCGTATCCGGCCCCGGGTGGTTTCGGGCCAGCTGCGGTGAAACTGGAACCCCTCAGGCATGGGGTCCAGTGCCGGGATGTAGTCACGCAGCGGATAGGCGTCCGCCAATTCCAGGTACGCGCGAATCCGTTCCGGGGTCCAGAAGTCACCGTTCTCAACGGGCTTACCGAGATTGCAGCCGGCGATCCGTCCCAGCCAGCCGCCGAGGATTCGGTTGGCTAGTTCCCCAGGCGGCGGACGACGAAGGTCAGTCGCGTCCAAGCGGCCGGCCGGTATAGCGTCAAGGATCTCCTCGAGGGACTTCGGCTCATGATAAGCCCAATCTGATCTTCGCTCCGTCTTGACCAGCTTCAGATAGAGTTCCTCCAGTTGATCAAGATTATCGGTTGGCGTCGCAGCAAGATCAGCTTCGACGCGGGCGATATCGTAGCCGCTCTCGATGCGTTGCCGAACCTCGTCGTGAACAAGATCGGCAACGCTGAGCGGGTCGTACACGACTACCCCTTCTCGGCTCCGGCGGTAAGGCCGCCGGTGAGCAGCCGCTCGGTGGCGAAGAAGATGATGATGATCGGCAGGGTGAGCACGACCGAGCCCGCCATCAGGACGGTCGTCGGGACCTCGATACTGCCGGAGAGTTGCGACAGACCCAGCGAGACGGTCCAGCGCTCCCGCCGATCAACGAGGAACAACAGCGCGAACAAGAATTCGTTCCACGCGATCATGAACACGAACAAGCCGGTGGACATGATTGATGGCAGGGCCAGCTTCAAGCTGATCTGACGCAGCACGCCCATCCGGGTCAGGCCATCCACCAGACCGGCCTCCTCGATGGCCTCTGGCACTGTCTCGAAGTAGTTGCGCAGCATGTAGATCGCCACCGGCACGGTTTGTGCGGTGTAAACGATGATCAGTCCGACGAGATTGCCGCGTAGTCCCAGCCGGGTGAACCCGACGAACAGCGGGATCGCCATCAAGATCGCGGGGAACAGGTAGGCAGCCAGGAAGATGCCACTCACATAGCGGCGGCCAAAGAACGGCAATCGGGCGATGGCGTACGCGCCAGGGATCCCGATGAGCAGTGCCAGCGCAACGGACGCGAGGGCCACGACGCCGCTGTTCACCAGAAAGCGGCTAAAGCCTTGGCCTCCGGAAGCGGTTGAGGAGAGTACGTCCACGTAGGTCTGCAGAGTGAATTCGGAGGGCTTGACCCACAAGGAGGCGGGATTCTGCAACAACGACCCGATCGGCTTCACCGACAGCAAAAGCATGTAGTAGAAGGGCACCAGCGTCGCGATGAGGAACCCGATGATCACCACCCAGCGACCGATACGGAAGACGCGGCTCTGTACCCGGTGCCGGGTCCCATGAGCCATGCGGCGTGGCTCTGGCGGGGCGGCGACCTGACTCGGCGGAGTGATAACGGTTTCGGCGCTCATACCCGCTCTCCTCTCCTGCGCAGGATCAGCAGATAGAACGCGAGCATGGCGACCAGCACCAGTGCCATGATCACCGATTGCGCAGCGGCCGCGCCGACGTTGCGCTGCACGGTGAGGAAGTTGTAAATCTGCACGCTCGCGACGTTGGTGCCCGCGGCACCGCCGGTCAGCAGGAAGATGTCGTCGAACTCGTTGAAGGTCCAGATGGTACGGAGCACCGCGAGCAGGCCGATGATCGGCATGAGTTGTGGTAGCACGATGAACCGGAATGACTGCCAGGGCGTGGCTCCGTCGACAAGCGCGGCCTCTTCCGGCTCGTCAGACATGGCCGCAAGCCGGGCCATGAGGAAGAGGAACGCAAAGGGGAAGTAGCGCCATCCTTCGAAAACGATGACTGTCAACAGCGCGGTGGGCACCGGGATCTCCAGCCCGAAAAGATTCCACGTTCCCACCGCCTGAGACAGGAAGGGAATGGGCTCGTCCCAACCGAGCACGTTCTGGCCGATCACATTGACGATTCCGAACTGCGGATTGAGCATGGTGCGCCAGATGAAGGTCACTGCCACCACTGGCGCGACGTACGGCAGCAAATAGGCGGCACGAACGAAGGTCCGGCCACGGAACGGCTGCCGCACCGCCATTGCCGCAAGCACGCCGAGGAAGATCACCAGCACTACCGAACCGAAGGTGTAGATGAAAGTGGTCGCCAGGCTCGACCAGAAGGCGCTTGAGCCCAGCACGCGCTCGTAGTTGGCCAGCGTCAGCGGCTCAAAGAAGTCGGCCCGGCCAATCTGAATCAAACGCATCCGCTGGAAGGAGAGCAAGATCGACCACAACAGCGGGAAGATCACGATCACCAATACGACCAGCAACGTGGGTGACATCAGCCACAGACCCAGGCGTGCGTCGCGCTGGGTAAGCGTTACTCGCTTCTTGGTTGTGTCTGTCTTGGTGGGGGGTTGCTTTGTCTCGGTTACCGTCGTCGACACGGTGCTCCTCGATGCTCGTACGTCCCGGCGCGCCAGGCGGGTCAGCTTGTGATGTGCGTGGACCCGGGAGATCCCGGGTCCACGAATCGGTTGTTGCGGCTAGCCGCCGAGGTCCTTCTTGACTTGTTCCGCGCCTTTTTGTGCCTCGTTCGCGGCGTCAGCAGCGCTGGCGCCGGAATTGAGCATCTTGGCCAGAGCCTGGGGAACCACATACTGTCCGGCGACGGCTGCTGCTAGTTCGCCTTGGCCTTGCGGTATGCCCCACCGCTCGAAGTTCCCCGAGCTGGCGACGATCGTGTTGAGAACCTCGACTGGATAAATCTTGGTCAGCGCTTCCTTCTTGTCCACGCCGGCGCTCAGTCCGATCCAGCCCTCCGAGTACTCCTTCGGATTGGCCGAGGTGCCGGAACGAGCAGGCATCTTCCCTTCCGGGGCGATCCCCAGCCACTGCAGGTAGCCGTCGCTCATCATGTACGTGACCAGATCATTGGTCTTGGGGGAGGCGTCCTTCAGTACGTTCCAAGACACGACCTCACCCCACGCGGCCGGCTTGGGGCCACTCGGGCCCTGAATCTCGGTGAGAATGCCGGTGTTCTGGGCAAGCCACAGGGGATCCTTCTTGCACTGCGCGCAGGTGGGCATCGCATCGCTGCGCAGGCCCGCAAGCTCATCCAGCAGGAAGGACGACCAGATCATCATGGCGGCATCCCCTGCAAAGTAGGTAGCTCTAGTGGTATCCGCATCCTGGTTGCCGGGCACCGAGGTTTCCTTGATCAGATTTGCGTAGAAGTTGAACGTCTCCTGGCACTGCGGGCTGTTCAGGGTGATGTTGCCGCCGTCGTCGACGAGCTGGCAGCCGTTGGCGACCGCAACGTACTCAAAGGTCTGCTGGGTGAACGAGTCCGAAGGTGCTGTGGCGGCCACGATGCCGGCGGTCTTGCCCTTGTGTAGCTCCTTGGCCGCCTTTTCGATATCTGCGTAGGTCTTCGGCTCTGGCAACCCAGCGGCCTCGAAGAGGTCCTTCCGGTAGAAGAGCAGATTAGCGAAGCCATCACTCGGCACCGCGATCTGCTCGCCATCGACGCTGGTCAACTCCAGAGTGCGTGGGAAGAATGTGTCTTGACCAAGTCCATCCACGATCTCCTTTGCTGCCTCGGGATCAACCAGATCATCGGTGCGCAGCTGGTTCATGCCGTTGAGCGAAAGTGCGGCGATGGCGTCAGGCAACTCATTCGCAGCTGCTGCAGATGTCAGCACGGTCGTCAGCTGGTCCTCCGCAATCGCAACGAGCTTGACGGTGGCGCCTGACTTCTGAGCCCAGGCGTCCATGATCTTCTGCTGAGCGGTCACCCGATCGGCTACGTCTTCGGTGGTCCAGATGGTCAGGGCGTTGTCTTCCTGGGAGCCGGTGTCCGACTGACCCCCGCCATCTCCTCCTCCACCACAGCCGGCTACGACCAGCATGGCGGTGACAGCAGCGCCTGCCAGGAAACGTGATCTGCGCACCTCAGGGCTCTCCTTCACTGAAAGTGCTCAGCTGAGCATTAGGGGGACCTGCTCAGCTGAGCATCTGGGATCTTGCGGCACCTGGAACGGCACGTTAGGCTCATCCAATCGCCAATTAGGACTTATATCAAGACATAAATCAGGATTTGGAAAACAAATTTCAATAACAGCCGCAGGTGTCGTACAGGTGGCCGGAGGAAAGAAGGGGTTGGGTGTCGTCAGGGCCCAACAGCGCCGGTGAGCTCTTGCAGCTGTTCCGGACCGGATCGGTTGCCACTCGCAGCGAGTTGCAGCGGGTGACCGGGCTGGCACGCTCGACGGTCACCTACAAGCTTGACGCGCTGCTGGCGGCCGGGTATCTGGTCGAGGACGGCAGCATCGTGGACGGGCGCGGCCGTCCGTCTACCCGGCTCCGGATCAATGATCAAGTAACGACCATCCTGGTGGCTGACCTCGGCGCGACGCACGGCCGGCTGGCAGTTGCCACCCCGGCCGGGGACGTCTTGATCGAGTCGGTTATCGAGAGCAACATCGGCAAGGGGCCGGATGCGGTGTTGCCCATGGTGACGCGCAAGCTCGATCAGCTGCTGAAGCGGTCTGGGCGCACCCGTTCCAGCCTGCGCGGCGCCGCCATCGGCGTTCCAGGTCCGGTCAATTGGCAGAGCGGCCGGATCGCCCGCTCGATCAGCATGCCGGGATGGGACAACTACCCAGTTCAAGATCATCTGGCTGAATACTTCCGAGTACCCACAGTCGTTGACAACGACGCCAACCTGATGGGTCTGGGCGAGCAGCGCCGGATCTACCCGAACGCCCATCAGGTGCTGTTCATCAAGGTGGGCACTGGTATTGGGGCCTCTGTGATCATCGACGGCGAGTTGCTCCGGGGTACGGACTCGGCCGAAGGCGACATTGGGCACGCCAAGATCACCGGAGTCGAGGAGACCTGCAGCAGTTGTGGGGCCCGGGGCTGTCTCGCCGCGATCGCCAGCGGGCGTGCCATGGTGCGTGATCTGCGCCGTCTCGGTCATGAGCCAGCCACCATGCGTGATGTTGTTCAGCTGGTACGCGCCGGGAATCCGGATGCCGTCCGGGTCGTCACGGCGGCCGGCCGGGCGCTGGGTGATGTCTTGTCGACGGCGGTCAGTTTGCTGAATCCCGACGTTGTGGCGATCGGTGGAGACGCCGTGCACGCGCACGAGCGGCTCCTGCTCGGCGTACGCGAGACGCTGCTCGCGCGCAGCCAGCCGCTGGCAACTGCCCGGCTCGCCATCGCGCCCAGCGCGCTCGCGGACCGAGCCGGGATCATGGGGGGCGCGGCCATGGTGGCCGATGTGATCTTCGGCAGTGCCGCGGTCGACGCCAAGATCACCTGATTCAACTGACATGTGCGAGCCATCTTTGACATGGCCTTGGCGCTATCCCTCAAGCCTGGTGAGACGCCACATCTGCTGACTCCGACTGATCAACGCCCGACTCAGCGGCGCTATGTCAATGTGGAAGATCACTTTCGGCGCCGCACCGAGAGCATGGACCAGTAGCGCGCGGGCCACCAGCGAGGTCACCACCAGGACGCTTCGACCGTCGGGCCACGGATGATCATCAGCCACCCGACCGACCCGATTGATCAACTCCGCGAGGCTTTCGCCACCGTGCGGTGCTGCCTGCGGGTCGTGCAGCCAGGCCTCGAGTCCGGCCGGGTCGTCGCCGGCGACGTCGGCCAGCGCCCTGCCCGCCCACGCTCCGAAGTCGCAGCCCCGCAGCTCGTGGATCGGTTCGGCGTTTCCGCCAAGACCTACCGCAGTCGCCTCGCATGCCACTTCCGGCCCACGTACCCAAGATGCGACGCGACGGTTCAGTGGCCGGATCTCCCCGGGGAGCAGTTTGCCCTGATCACCGAATACCAACGCATGGGTTGCCGGCGTCGCAGCGTGGGAAATGATCAACAGCCGCGGCGCCATCACTCGTTGGCCGATCGCTTCCCGTTGCTTGGAAGCATCTGCCAAGCGATCGTCAAGCCGACCAATCGCGAGACGAACAGCGCGACATAGCCCAGGCCGGCGACCTGCTCGATCATCACCACCGCGCGTGATTGCGCCGTGACGGGGACGACGTCGGAAAGACCGGTGCTCGACAAGTTGGTGAAACTCAAGAACAGCAGCTCCATCCAAGTGCGTGGCTGCTCGGGATTCACCGCGGCGATGAAACAGCCTGGCTGAAAGATCTGTAGCAGCTCGAAGACGTAGG
>DASRJV010000263.1:0-9415 GCA_035649295.1 Propionibacteriaceae bacterium | reverse complement strand
CCTGCGGCGGGAACGGCACGACGTTCTCCCGCATGTCCATGTTGTAGCGAACCTTGTCGAACAGCGGCACTACCAGATGGGGCCCCGGCTCCAACGTACGTTTGAACTTGCCGAGCCGCTCCACCACACCGACCTTCTGTTGGCGGATCACCCGGACCGAGTTTGCTATGAAGAAGATCACCGCCAGCGCTACGGCCAAGACGACGATCAACGGCGCGAGATCCACGATCTTCCTTCTCTCTAAGGGAGTTGCCCGTGCTTCGGGTAGACGACAGCGATGACTCCGTCGATCTCATAGACCTCGATCTCGGTGCCTTGCTCGATCACCACGTCAGAGGAATAGGGACGTGCCGTCCAGCTCAGACCGTCCACCTTGATCTCGCCACCAGACTTGTCGATCTGCGACATGGCAACCCCGCTGCTGCCGACCATCTTTGCTGCTGCTGATCGATAGCCGGGCATGTTGCGCACCTTGGCGAGCAACGTCGGCCTCAGCAGCAGCAACATGGCGACGCTGATGCCGGTCGCGACCAAGATCTGCAACCACCACAGCGAAGGCGCCAGCACGGCTACCACAGCTCCTGCCAGCGCCCCGACGGCCAGCATGATCAAAACAAGATCAAGCGACATGATCTCGGCGACGCCCAGAAGGAAAGCAAGACTCAGCCAGATCGCCCAGGAATTGTCACCCAGCCAGTCGGTCAAGTTCACCTCCATCGTGCTCTCCAGACGCAGTCATCTCTGTTCTTCAATGGTGCCAGTCAAACTAAATTGCTCGGGCGGCCCATCGACCGTCGTCCTCGACCAGGCTCAGCTCGACATCGAACGCCTTCGTCAGGTTTTCACCAGTCAACGTCTCGCGCAGCGGACCCGCGGCCACGATCTTTCCAGCCTTGAGCAGCATGGCATGCGTGATGCCACTCGGAATCTCTTCTACGTGGTGTGTGACGAGGATCGAGGCGGGTGCGTAGTCATCCTGAGCCAGCTCCCCCAAGGTATTGACGAGGGTTTCGCGGCCGGCGAGGTCCAGACCGGCGGCAGGCTCGTCCAGCAACAACAACTCCGGATCGGTCATCAGGGCTCTAGCGATCTGGACACGCTTGCGTTCGCCCTCGCTGAGCGTGCCAAATGTCCGATGTGCCAAGCCCTCGATGCGTAACTGCGCGAGCAGCTCATCAGCCCGCCCGTGGTCGAGGTCGTCATACTGTTCCCGCCAGCGGCCGACGACCGCGTACGAGGCAGAGACCACGACGTCATGAACACGTTCGCCACGTGGAATTCGCTCGGCCAATGCGGCGGAGGTAAGCCCGATTCGCGGCCGTAGTTCAAAGACGTCGACGGTGCCAAGAACCTCACCGAGCACTCCGGCCACTCCGCTCGAAGGATGGATCTGTGCCGAGATCACCTGCAGCAGCGTCGTCTTGCCCGCCCCGTTCGGACCGATCACGACCCAACGGTCTGCCTCGTCAACCTCCCAGTTGATGTCGCTGATCAAAGTGGAGCCGTTCCGGACAATGCTCACGCCAGCCAGTTCCACGACAGCCGCCATGGCTTCAACCTACAGTTCTCCGGGCATTACTTTGGGGCGATGGACTCGCTGCCCTCAGTCCGCATGACCGCGAATCTGAATTCGTTGATCAGAGGCCAGCAGTCGATTGAGCAGGCGGAGCGCGCGATTCTCGGTGCCGACGTGGCACACCACGTGGTTGATCCTGATGGTGTTCTAGGCTTCGATCCGCTACGGGCGTCGACACTTGACGCCGCTTTGGAGGCGGTGCTGCCTGCTGAATCTGACGGATGGTTCCTCGCGCTCCCGGTGCCGGGATCTCTTGCCCCACTGCGTGGTCCAGCGGCTTTCAACATCGCCGCACTCGAACATGGCGAAGCCGTGGTGGCCAGTGCCGCGGGTCTTGGCCTGGTGCCGATGCGGATCGGTCAGGCTATCCAGTGGCGGATCTTCGCGGCGGAGCGTCCGCTAGCTCCGAGCACCCCCTATGAGGCCGAACGGGCCTTGAATGAGGTAGTGATCGACGCTGCGGCGACGTTGTCGCGGCTCGATGTCGCTGCAGGTACACGACCGGCGTCGCCGAGCACCGTGATTCTCGCTCCTGGCTATAGCACGCGCCAGCGCGCTACCGTCGAGCGCGCGGCTCGGCTGCTGGCCGCCTGTGACGCCGCCTTGCTTGACGACGGCTCGAGCATCTCGTCCTTCGAAGCCGACCGCCGCGCCCGCGAGCTGCGTCGGGTACGGGCGAAGGCCGGCGAAGCTCTCGGTTCGGCGGTGAGCTGGTTGCGCTGACCTTCTATTACGCTGCCCACATGTCTCTGCTCCCCGCGCTGACGGGATCATTCTCGACTCCCGCCGCCGGCAACCCAACCGTCGCCCTGATGGAGGCGGCGTATGCCCACCATGGCATCGACGCCCGCTACGTCAACTGTGAGGTGGCTGCCGAGGCCCTGCCAGATGCCGTGCGCGGCGCAACGGCCATGGGCTGGATCGGCTTCAACTGCTCGCTACCCCACAAGGTCGCGGTGATCGACATGCTTGATGAGCTTGCCGAGTCGGCCCGTCTCATCGGTGCCGTGAACTGTGCGATACGCCGCGACGATCAATGGATCGGGGAGAACACCGACGGGCAAGGCTTCCTCGCATCGTTGCGCGCGGTTGCCGAACCGGCGGGGCAGCGAGCTCTCATTCTTGGCGCTGGAGGCGCCGCGCGCGCAATAGCTGTCGAGCTGGCACTTGCTGGCGCCGCTGAGCTGTGGGTAGCCAACCGCAATCTCGCCAAGGCGGCCGAGATCGCAGCCCTGGTGACCGCTGAGACGGCTAGCGCGTGTACGGCGGTCGAGTGGCAGGGGGAACTCACTGTGCCGGAGTCCGCGACTCTCGTCGTCAACGCAACATCGCTGGGCCTGCCCGGATCGGGAGAGGTGCCACTTTCATTCGAGGAGATTCCGGCCGGTTTGGTGGCCTGCGATGTGATTCCCAATCCGCCGGATACGACGTTCCTGCAGCGGGCGCGGCAGGCCGGAGCGGCAACCCTCGATGGCCGTGGCATGCTGCTCAACCAGGGAGCGATCAACATCGAGCTTTGGACTGGTGTGGAGCCGGATCGTGAAGTGATGGGAAGGGCGCTCGACGACGCCATTGCCGGCTGGGTCCACCCCTAACGCTTATGTCGGGCACCTTGTTCGCCATCGGCGGCGCCGAGGCCAAGCTGCGCCGGCGAACCGTATTGGAGGCGTTTGTCACAGCAGCCGGCGGCTCAGAGGCGCGCATCGCGCTGGTGTCCTCTGCGTCGTCGCTGGGTGTCGAGGTGATCCAGGTCTATACGAGCATCTTCACCTCACTCGGAGCACGTGAAGTTGTTTCACTGCGCCCAGAAAGTCGCAGACAGGCACGCGATCCTGATCTTGTCGAATCGCTGAGAAAGGTCAGCGCCGTTTTCCTGACCGGCGGTAATCAGTTGAAGCTCAGTTCCTTCATTACCGGCACCCCGTTCGGGGACGCGATCAAGGAGGCATATCACGAGGGCACCGTGGTTGGTGGCACCTCAGCGGGTGCCAGCATCTTGGCTGAGCACATGATCGCTTTCGGCGCCGGCGGCGCCACCCCGAAGCAGCGGATGAGCCAGCTCTCCGCCGGCCTGGGCCTGCTCCGCGGCGTGGTAATCGACCAGCATTTTGAACAGCGCAACCGCTACGGACGGCTCCTCTCGCTTGTCGCCCAATCGCCATCGCTGCTCGGACTGGGCGTGGACGAGGACACCGCTGCTGTCATTCACGATGGAACCCAGCTCGAAGTCGTCGGTCGCGGCGCGGTCACTGTGATTGATGGCCAGCACCTCATCTCCAACGCCTTCGCCGCCAAGCGCACAACTCCGCTGCTGATGTCTGGTGCGGTGATTCACGTACTGCCTGCCGGAAGCGAATTCGACCTCTCGAGCCGATCATTGGTCGCCCACCAAACAGCTGTCGCAGACCCCGAGGTGCTGGAGGCGCGTGCCGCTGAGGCGGATCTGCGCAATGCGGTGCGGGAGGTGGCAGCCGAGGACGCGTCGCCCGCCTACCAAGCTCGGCTACGCCGCAACAGTCGTCGGTAAGACCGCTCCGATCAGGAGCTGACGATTTCGGCGACGCTTTCGTCTGCGCGAACTCGCGGCAGCGGATTGCCCGTCTCCAGCAGCGTCTTCATGCTGTCCAGAATCCAGACCCAGCCGTTCCGGACGTTTTCCCACGTCAGCGGGCTCTGATCGAGGTTGCCGTGCACGAGCCTCACCCGAGTGAGGCCGTCGCCCGCATTCTCGATGGTCCACTCCACTCGGCTGGGCGGTTCATGCTCCAAAGCTGCGTCGTAGAGGGTGTGCCAGGTCTGTACGAAGCGGCCTGGACTTCCGTCTGCGGGTGGTTGCATCTCCTCGATCATGCCCTCGATAGCCGGCCGACCGTCGGCGCCGACCGTGCGGTAGGGCTTTCCCCGCCGCGGGGGCTCGACGAACGAGGTGGTGTGGAAGTAGCGCCTGGTCCACTCCGAGTCGGTGATCGCCGCCCACACCTGCTCAGGAGTGGCTGCGATATAGACCTGATAGACGTGCGCAGGGAGGCTCATCCCGGTACTGCCCTTCTCAGCGTTTCTTTCTCCTGATCGGTGGCCACCTGATCGTCCAACGCCACCAGCGCCGCAGCGAACCTAGCGGCGTACTTGCTAATCCACCTGTTGGCGACCTGCTCGATGGGCACTGGGTTGAGGTAGTGCCGTTTCGTCCGTCCCTGCCGTGCCGTGATCACGAGGTTGGCTTCCGCTAGCACAGCAAGGTGCTTCATCACCCCGAAGCGGGTCATTTCCGGAAACTCCTCGCACAGCTCATTGAGTGTCTGGCTATCGCGGCGGAACAAGCTATCGAGGAGCGCCCTTCTGGTGGGGTCGGCGAGAGCCCGAAAGACCTCGGATCCCTGCGCCACGTTTGACAATATGTGACCATTTGGTCACTTGTCAAGACTTCGACTGACCTCGCGAATGCTGCCACCTCAGCAGTGGCAGGATCACAGCAAAGCCGATCCTGTGAGGAGACCTCGTGACCGAGAGCGTTGCCCCGACTCCACACCCTGATCTCAAGATCATCTCTAGCAGGGTCTTCCGCGGTCCGAACGTCTGGCATTACGAGCCGGCCATCCAACTCGTCGTCGATCTGGGTGTGCTCGAAGATTTTCCGACCGACAAGCTACCGGGCTTCGCCGACGCGCTCGTGGAGTGGCTACCGGGCCTGATGAACCACACCTGCAGCCGTGGCCGGCGGGGCGGCTTCGTGGAACGGCTGCACGAGGGCACCTGGGTCGGCCACGTGGCCGAGCACGTCGCGCTGCAGTTGCAGCAGACTGTCGGCCACGACATGCGTCGTGGCAAGACCCGGCAGGTCAAGGGCGAACCTGGCCGCTACAACGTGATCTATGCCTACTACGACGAATCCGTCGGGCTTGCCGCCGGTGAGCTAGCGGTCCGGCTGGTCAACCACTTGATCGTTCCCGACCCCAGCTTCGACTTCGATGAAGCGCTGGAGCGGTTCATCGTGCGCGGCGAGCGGACTGCATTCGGGCCGTCCACCCAGGCGATCGTGGAGGAGGCTGTCAGCCGCGACATTCCCTACCTACGGCTCAATACCGCCTCCCTGGTGCAGCTCGGCCAAGGAGTCCATCAGAAACGCATCCGGGCGACCATGACATCGCAGACGCCCTCGGTCGCGGTCGACATCGCCAGCAACAAGGAGCTGACTCTCTCACTGCTATCCGCTGCGGGACTTCCGGTCCCTCGATCGCAGTCGGTCCGCTCCCTCGACGACGCGGTGCGACTGGCCAACCGCATCGGATACCCCGTGGTCCTCAAGCCGCTCGACGGCAATCACGGCCGTGGTGTCATGCTCGATCTGCACACTGATGCGGAAGTGCGTGAGGCCTTCGACATCGCCAAGTCAGAGTCACGGGGAGGCTTGGTGATCGTCGAGACCTACATAACGGGACGCGACTATCGATGTCTGGTGATTGACGGCAAGATCGCGGCCATCGCCGAGCGAGTGCCGGCCCATGTCATTGGCGACGGCACGCTGACGATCAGTCAGCTGGTGGCGAAGACCAATGCCGATCCTCGCCGTGGCGTTGGCCACGAGAAGGTGCTCACCCGCATCAAGATCGACCAGACTGCTCTGGACCTGCTTGCGGGCCAGGGATTCGGCATGGAGGACGTTCCGCCTGACGGCACAATGATCAAGCTGACCCTGACCGGCAACATGTCCACCGGCGGCATTTCCATTGATCGCACCTTCGAAGCACACCCGGAGAACATCGAGATTGCCGAAGAGGCCGCCCGGGTCGTCGGGCTCGACATTGCAGGCATCGACTTCATCGCACCCGACATCACACAGCCCGTACGGGAGACCGGCGGAGCTATCTGCGAGGTGAATGCCGCACCCGGCTTCCGGATGCATACCCATCCGACGATCGGTGACCCGCAGTATGTGGCGAAGCCAGTGATCGACATGCTGTTCCCGCCCGGTACCCCGAGCCGGATACCGATCGTCGCTGTCACAGGCACGAATGGCAAGACCACGACGTCGCGCATGATCGCCCACATCTTCAAAGGCATCGGCAAGAAGGTCGGGATGACCTCGACCGATGGCGTGGTCGTGGATGAGCGACTGCTCATCCGATCTGACGCGTCGGGACCGCGCTCGGCGCGGATGGTGCTGCAAAATCCACGCGTCGACTTCGCAGTCTTCGAGGTAGCGCGGGGCGGCATCCTGCGTGAAGGCTTGGGCTATGAGCGCAACGACGTCGGCGTCGTGCTCAATGTGCAGCCGGACCATCTGGGGCTGCGAGGCGTCGACACACTCGAGCAGCTCGCAGATGTCAAGGCAGTCATCGTGGAGGCAGTGCCGCGAAACGGCTTTGCCGTATTGAACGCAGACGACCCGCTGGTTCGCGCCATGCGCCGGCGCTGCGCCGGCCGCATTGTGTGGTTCACCATGGCCGAGCCGAGCAGCGAAATCCGCGAATCTGTTGATGATCATTGCCGCCGTGGTGGACTAGCGGTCGTGTTGGAGCACAGCGATCTTGGCGACATGATCGTGGTCAAGGAGGGTCGACGTTCCATGCAGCTGGCGTGGACCCACTTGTTGCCTGCGACGTTCGGCGGGCGCGCCATTATGAATGTTCAAAACGCCATGGCGGCCGGCGCGGCGGCTTTCGCGGCCGGAGCCTCGCTCCATGACATCCGACAGGGCCTCCGAACCTTCTCGACCAACTACTACCTCTCCCCTGGCCGGCTCAATGAGGTCAGCGTCGGAGGCCGGACAGTCATCGTCGACTACTGCCACAACGTCCCGGGAATGATCATGCTCGGCGACTTCGTGGACAAGACCGGCGATGCTCTGGAGGCCACCAACGATCTTGGACGGATCTCCCGGATAGGTGTGATCGCGACTGCTGGCGATCGCCGGAACGACGACATGCGCGAACTGGGACATGAGGCGGCCCGGCATTTCGACGTGCTGATCGTGCGCGAGGACAGTAATCTCCGCGCCCGTCCACCGGGTGAGGTCGCCAACCTCATTGCTGCCGGAGCGCGGCAAGGGATGACGGAAGGTGCTCGCTGCAAGCAGGTCGAGATCGTCTTGGACGAGCTTGCCAGCGTCCGGCACGCGATGTCGCGTTCCAACCCCGGAGACCTGGTGGTGTTCTGCGTAGAGCAGCATGCGGCGGTCATGGCCGAGCTGGAGTCCATGGCCCATCACGCGCAGCCGGGAGCCCGACGTGAGGACGACCGAGAACTCAGCAATGCCGTGCCTGACCCAGATTTCGCGCCTGATGCAACTCATGATGAGCCGGAACCTGAAGCCACCCGAGGCCTTCTGTAACTAAGGCTGATCACCCCGCGCAGCGAAAACTTTCGTCCGCAGCACATTCGCACTGTCTCGGGTTGCACCATGATCGAGCAGCCACCGATCAAGCAACTCGCGATCTTGGTGAGTCATGATCGCGACTACGTCCCCGTTCCGTGCTTGACCGACCAGCGACACCAGAGCGCTTAGCTCACTATCGTGCGCGCGTTCGATGCGCATGCCAGCATGAGCAGCGCCTTCCTTGATCAGCTCATTGATCTTCCCCATGCTCTGGCCGCGCAAGTACTTCGCCTTGTGCACGATCTCGATCGCATCCGCACCAAGGGCAGCGATCTCACCGAGCTTCACGAAAACCTCATCGCTGCGATCACCAGCAGTCCCCACAGCAAGCAGCAGGCGGCCATCCGGCGGCCGGATGCCGTTCATGATCTCCAGCAGCGCCTCTAGCCCCGCTTCGTTGTGGGCCAGATCGATCACCACGCTGATCATTCCGCCATCGACCGAGACGCTCCAGATATTCATCCGGCCGGGATTGTCCCCACCTGGATCAAATGACCGAAGGCCGTCAGCCACTTGATCAACTGAGAAGCCCAGCGCCAGCGATGCCGAGGTCACCGCCAGTGCGTTCTCGACGTTGACCTGACTCAAGCCGGCCAAAGTCATGGGCACCTCGACGACCTGGATCACCGGGAGCGGGTCAGCACCGGCCTCCAGCACACTGATCCAGCCGTCGAGCAGAGTGGTCACTCTGCCACGCTCGGAGAGCACGCTACGCCCCGATGGCGAGTCTGGATCTCGCGTGAAGGCCCATATCCGGGCTTTGGTGCCGAGCCGCATCGCGAATGTCCGCGGGTCGTCGGCATTGAGCACGCACCAGCCATCCGGCTTGGTGATCTTGGTGATGACCGCCTTGACCTCAGCGAGCTGGTCGAGGGTGTCGATCCCGTCCTGACCCAGATGATCGGAGCTGATGTTGGTGACGACCGAGACGTCGTTGTATGCGACACCAACGCCCCGACGCAAGATGCCACCGCGGGCGGTTTCGGTTACTGCCAGCTCCACCCCCGGATGGCGCAGCACCCGACCGGCACCGCCAGGTCCGGAAAAGTCACCAGCCTCTATCAGCTCACCATCGATATACACGCCGTCGGTACTGGACCAGCCAACGGACAAACCTGCCCGGCGCGCCACATGGCCGATCATCCGGGCCGTGGTGGTCTTGCCGTTGGTGCCGGTGATCGCAACGACGGGAATGCCCGGCCGGATCAGTCTCGGAGCCGACCCAGGCGGTGTGGCGGCAAGCACAGCACCCTCGGCAATGATCATCTCCGCGACCGCGTCAGGTCCAGCGGCGACACTGTCCAGTACCCGCGCCAACCCGTACCCCAGTGCCTCGGCGCGGCCGGCGTTGCGCCAGGGGTATGCCACGACGAGCTCGGTCACCGCCCGTCCAGTCCTGGTACGCACCGCCAGCCTGGTCGCTCCCCCGGCGCGGGCCAATCGACGAACGATCTGGGTCACCA
>DASRJV010000262.1:0-9144 GCA_035649295.1 Propionibacteriaceae bacterium | reverse complement strand
GGCAAGCCGGGGCATCAAGCTGTGGGCGCACGTTCGCGGCGACCTCGAGCCGTTCTTCTTCATGGCGCCCGACCATTACCCGCTCACCTTCCTCGCGACCGAGAAGGTGCTGGACGATGGCAGCCAGCTGCTGGTCGCCTTCGGCCCGGACGCAGAGCGGTTACGCCCAGGTGATGAGCAGGAGGTCCGCCGCGCGATTAGGGAGCGGCTGCCGGGTACTGCGGAGATCGTGGCCGTCACCGGCCACGACTGGTGGCGCGACGAGTTCTCCCGCGGCACCTGGTCGGTCTTCCGTCCCGGTCAGCTGAGCGTGCTCCCCGCCCTACAGGCCCCACACGGGCGCGTGGTGTTCGCTGGCTCTGACCTGGCCGACGGGTGGAACGGGTTTATGGACGGAGCCATCGAATCGGGCCTGCGCGCCGCGCGCTCCGTCACCCAGCTCCTACAAACGACACGGGCGCCAGCGACCTCGTAGTGAGGGCGGCAACCTCCGCGCGAACCCCAACGTGACGATCGTCCTGAATGGCATCAGCCGCGAGGTGGTCGCCCACGAGCTCAGCGGTTCCGAACGAGAGGTCGGCTATCAGCGCGGCGAAGAGATCTTTCCCGGCTTCACCCAGTACCGTCGCTGGGCGTCCCATCGCCAGATTCCTGTCCTCAGGCTGAAGCCGCTCTCCTGAGCGTGCGCACAACAACCGAGACTCGTATATCTGGGTGCAGCTTGGCGTGATTCCAGATCGCCGTGCAGAAGGCAGGATGGGCGTCGTGACACAGCTGGAAGCGCCTGACACTGTAGTGGACCGGAGGCGTCTGGGCCTCGAGGTCGTGATCGTGCTCGGTCTTTCGCTTGGCCAGTCGGCGATCTACGCTCTGCTCCGCATCATCGAGCGGCTGACCCGCAATGTGCCGTTGGCTCAGCAGACATCCACATTGAATCCTTCGGTCACCCCAGACCGCCCCTGGCTCGATCTGACCTACCAGCTGGTCGGCATCGCCTTCGGCCTGATGCCTGTCCTGCTAGCCCTGTACCTGCTGAGCCTTACCGATCCGCCGGCTGGCCGCACCATCGGATTCGACTTGACACGGCCTCGATTCGACCTCGGTTTCGGAGTCCTCATCGCTCTCGTCATCGGCATACCCGGGCTTGGCCTGTACGTCCTTGCTCGGGCACTCGGTGTCAACACCGAGGTACAGGCGTCGGGCCTGGCCGACAACTGGTGGACTATCCCGGTGTTGATCTTGTCAGCTGCTCAGAACGCCCTACTGGAAGAGGTCGTCGTGGTCGGCTATCTCTTCACTCGACTGCGCCAGCTCGCCTGGAATGCCGTTGCGATCATTGCTCTCAGCGCGGTGATCCGTGGCTCATATCATCTCTACCAGGGCATCGGCGGCTTCATCGGCAACCTGATCATGGGAGTGATCTTCGGCCTGATCTATCTTCGCTGGAAACGAGTCGGTCCGCTGGTGGTCGCCCACACCCTGCTCGACGTAGCAGCCTTCGTGGGATACGCCTTGGTCGCTCCCCACGTCGACTGGCTCTGAGCGCACTCAGTTCTTGGTGATCAGGCTGCGAGCGAAGAACTGCAGGTTTGACGGGCGCTCGGCGAGGCGCCGTACCAAATAGCCGTACCAGTCCGTCCCATAAGGAACATAAACACGTACCGCATGACCGAGTTTGGCGAGCCGTTGCTGCTCCGTCGGCCGGATGCCGTAGAGCATCTGAAACTCGAAGTCTCCCGGGCCACGCCCATGATCACCGGCCAGCTTGAGACCGATGTCGATCAAGGTGGGGTCATGAGTAGCCAGCATCGGGAAGCCATCACCCGCCATCAAGATCTTCATGCAGCGTACGTAGGACTTGTCGACCTCCTGGCGATCTTGGAATGCCACGCTGTCCGGCTCCGCGTAGGCCCCTTTGCAGAGCCGCACCCTCGATCGAGATACAGCCAGATCTCTGCAGTCGTCTTCGGTCCGGTATAGGTACGCCTGCAGCACCGCCCCAGTGTCGGGGTACTCCTTGCGCAACATGCGAAGGATCTCCAGGGTCGAGTCCGTGGTCAGGTGATCCTCCATATCGAGGGTCACTGCGGTATTGGCCCTGCGCGCCGCGTTGCAGATCAACTCCGCGTTCTCCAGTGCGAGCTGTGGACCGTCGCGGAGCTGCTGGCCCAGTGCGGTCAGCTTGATCGAGACCTCCGCAGCAGCACTGAGGCCGGCTTCCCGGAGCTTGGTGAGCAGATCAAGATAAGCGACCACCACCAGGTCGGCGTGCGCCGGATCGGTGGTGTCCTCCCCGAGATGGTCAATGCTCACCAAGAGCTGGGCCTCGATCAGCCGGCGCGTCACCGTCACCACGTCGTCGGAGGTTTCACCGGCTATGAAGCGTTCCACCACACCGGCGGTCACTGGCGCCGTGGTCACCAATTTCTTGATCTTTTCGCTGCGGGATATTCGAAGCAGGGCGCTACGCAGCATTCGCTTCCTCCCTTCGCAAATGCCTGGAGTACACGTGCACCTTCTGCGAACTGCCCCGACTCTAACCTTGGCTCATGAGCATCGGCCACACGGTCGTGTTGTTGCCCGGCCTGCACGACACCGACACCCAGACGACCGCCCTGAGGACGGCGTTGGCCAACGTTGCGGACGTTGGCCAGGTGCTCACACCTGACATCACCGTCAGCCGCAGCAAGCCGGTGATCTTGGAAGATCCAGCGCACCGGGTGCTCGGCGCCCTGTCAGCGGCCGGCGTTGGTCGAGCAGTGCTCATCGGCCATGGTTGGGGAAGCATGGTGGCGCTGGAGATCGCCTCCACTCACGGCGAGCGGGTCACTGCAGTCATGCTGAGCACCAACGCCCGCCTCGAGAGGATCGTGCTCCGCTCCCTCTACTACGGGGTCCTCAGCCTGCTTTCTGCCGCAGTCGTCCAGCAACTCGGTGCCCGGCCACCCGATGTCCTCGACCTCTTTGACCAGGTCCGGCCGGTGGACTTCCGAACACTTGCCAATCGAGTACCGGTCCCAGCACTGGTCATGGTCGGCGAGCAGGACGTCGCCAACCGAGGACCCAGTGCGACCCTAGCCAAATCGCTGCCGCTGGGTAATTTGCGTGTGGCGCCACGGGTAGCCGCAGGGTGGCGGGCGCAACAGCCCGACGTGGTCGCGAAGCTGTTGGTTGAGTTCTTGTCCAGCTTGAGCTGATGGGTCCGTGGTGCTCTTCGACGGGCTCAGGGCGCCTTGTGGGCAAGCTCAGGGCGCATTGGGAGCTCAGGGCGTATTGCGGGCCGATGACTTCCCGAGTCGTCGAAAGTCTAATGATCAGGTCGGGCCCATTTCATGGCCAAGAACGACCAGAGAGAGGTGTGTGATCATGGCCAAAGTCCTCTTGGACATGGCGGTCTCGCTTGATGGGTTCGTCGGCGGACCAGGTGGTGCTGATGTAGGTCTTTACGATTGGTACTTCAATCCCTCAGAGGTGAGTCGACCGGTGATCGACGAGCTGATCGCGACGACGGGCGCCATAGTCATTGGACGGGGCGCGTACGGCACAGGTGAGGAGTCTGGCGGCTGGGATGACACGCCGTACGCGGTGCCCCACTTCGTGATCACCCATCACCCGCCGACTCCGGTCCCGAGCGGCGCGGTCGAGTTTGTCTTCGTCACCGAAGGCGTCGCAGCTGCCATCGATGCGGCGAAGGACGCGGCCGGCGACCGCTATGCGACCATCGGCGGCGGTAGCGATGTCGCACGGCAAGCCTTGGCGGCTGGCCAGGTGGACGAATTGCAGCTGCACGTTGTCCCGCTACTGGTGGGAGACGGAGTTCGCCTGTTCGATAGCTTCGATCACGGATGGCAGCTCACAAAAGTCCGAGTGATCGATGGTCCCAATGTCACGCATCTGCGCTATCGCGTGGATGGTGCCGCTTCACCAGCAAGCTGATGTTCGGAGGCTCCTTGACTCAACAAACCCAGTGGCTGCAGGTCTTCATCGACATCGCGCCGAATGTCGCCAAGGAATCGGCGAGCTTCTGGTCCGCGGCGTTGGGCTGGCCGCTCGGCGAGCCGTGGCCGGGCCTCCCGGAGTTTCGCAGTTTTGCACCGCCCGACGGCGACTCCTATATCCACCAGCAGGTTGGCAACCATGGCCCGCGGATCCACTTCGATATCGAGGTAGCCGACCGCGACGCGGCCGACCGGCTGGTTGAGCTCGGAGCGGTCGTCACCGGCCAATTCGAAGGGTGGTGCCCAATGAGATCGCCTGGTGGACTGCCGTTCTGCCTGGTGGAACGTCAGGATCACCTACGTCCGCCGGCGCCGGACTTCGCAGGGCACCGTAGCCGTCTGGTCCAAATCTGCATTGATTCACCGCCGTCCGTACATGACCAGGAAGTGGCGTTTTGGCGAGCGGCCACCGGCTGGCGCTGGCGCGAAGGTAGCCACGACGAGTTCGCCGGCAAGCTGTACCCGCCAACAGGCTCGAGCGTCCAGCTCCTCTTTCAGCGTCTCGGCTCGGACGACCCGGCGACCGCCGTAAGGGCGCATATCGATCTGGGCGCCGACGCTGTTGAGGCCGAAGCGGCCCGGCTGGTTGAGCTGGGCGCCGAGCACCTTCGGCCCGGCCGAGGCTGGATCGTGCTCCGTGATCCGGTCGGGATGGTGTTCTGCGTGACCGGCAATTCTCCCGACGATCCGTAAACCGGCGAATGGCGTCTGCTAAAGCGCGCTGGCAACCCCAGCTGCGTCTACGGCGTACGAGGGCTGAACCGGCGCTGCGAGGTGCAGCCGTGCGAAAGCCAGCGACTCGGCCAGGTCAGCCTCGCGCTGCGCCCGAGTGCCGCTCTTGCGGGAGTTGACTTCGAGCACTATGTGCCCGGAGAAGTTCCGCTCGGCCAGGTACTGCAACACCCGCCCGGCCTGCTGGTCGCCGCGGCCGGGCACCAGGTGCTCGTCCTTGACTGATCCTGAGCCATCAGTGAGATGGACATGCCGGAGGCGCGTTCCCCAGGACCGAACCAGATCCATCGACTGCTGGTTGGCGGTCGAGGCGTGAGAGAGGTCCAGCGTCAGATCGTCGTAGTCGAGCTCAGTGGGATCCCATCCGGGCACGTACGCCTTCAGCTCGCCGCCTGGTGTGCGCCAGGGATACATGTTCTCGACAGAGAGCAGAATGCCGGTGCTCTCCGCGAGCCGCCGGACCCCTTCCACGAACCCTCTGGCGTAGTCACGCTGCCAGCGGAACGGAGGATGGACGACGACGACGTCCGCGCCGAGCCTGCGCGCCGCCTCGGCTGATCGCTCGAGTTTGGACCATGGATCGGTCCCCCAGACTCGCTGGGTGATCAACAAGCACGGCGAATGGATCGCTAGCACTGGCACCCCGTGGTAGTCGCGCAGCTTCTCCACCGCATCGATGTCGGCAGCAACCGGATCAATACCGATCATGATCTCCACGCCGTCGTAGCCCAGCCGGCGGGCGAGTTCGAACGCGCTCGAGGTGCTCTCTGGATACACCGAGGAGGTGGAGAGGCCGATCCTGGCGGGTGGGATCTTGATCAGCCGACCCTCCGCGCTCTGCACCAGCTCAGCTTCCCGCGCCGTCGACGATGACGAGTGATCTGCTGGCACGCGCCAAGCCTAGACGCCCTTGATGTGGGGCCGCCAGGCATACACTGGCCCGCGTGCCAGAAGTGCTGATCGGTTTCCCCCGCGCATTTGTGGAGTTCGGAGATCCGGCCGACAAGAGCCAGGTATTTCGGTGCGATCTCACCTGGCTCACCTCACGGTGGGCCTGCATCTATGGCCAGGGCTGCCGGGGTATTTATGCCGACCGGCCGCATGACGGCTGCTGCACCCTGGGTGCGCATTTTGCCGACGCCGCGGACGAGAAGCGAGTCGGCAAGGCGGTCAAGCAGCTCACGTCCAGCCAGTGGCAGTACAAGAAAGACGCCCGCGTCGGCGGCTGGGCTGAGGAGGAGCACCCTGATCATCTGGCCGAGGGTGAGCTGCCCGGCCGTAAGACGCGAGTGATCGACGGTGCCTGCATCTTTCTCAATCGTCCAGGCTTCCCAGCCGGCCAAGGCTGCGCGCTGCACCTGCTCGCGCTGAGCCAGGGCCGAGAATTCCTGGAAACCAAGCCCGACGTCTGCTGGCAGCTGCCGATCCGCCGTGAGTTCCGTACTGTGACCCGCACCGACAACACGACCTACACCGAGATCACCATCGGTGAGTACGGCCGCGACGGTTGGGGTCCCGGTGGCGCCGAGCTCGACTGGTACTGCTCGTCCAACACCGAGGCGCACCATGGCATACGGCCGGTGTATGAGGAGAATCGCGCCGAGCTGGTCGCGCTGATGGGCCCGGGTGCGTACGAAGTCCTCATCGAGATGTGTCAGGAGTTCGAGTCCCGGCGCGGCCGAGCGATGCGTCACCCGGCCGATCCACAGGGCTAAGCACCTACAGCGCGGGAAAGAGGCCGCCTGCTCTCCGCAAAAGACGCCCGGCAACAATGTGGGCATGCATTTGGATCACCTGTCCTTCGCTGCCGGGCCGGAAGGCCCGGCGGCGACGGCACGGTGGCTCGGAGCGCAGCTGGGGGTGACTTTTCGCGATGGCGGATTCCATCCGCGGTTCGGCACCCGCAACTGGATCTTGCCGCTGACGGACGGGCACTATCTCGAGGTAGTCGGGGTTCTGGATCACCCTGCCGCTGACAAGGCGCCGTTTGGCCAGGCAGTTCGGGCACGATCCGCGCAGGGTGGTGGTTGGTTGGGTTGGGTGATCGCGGTTGATGATCTTGCTCCGATCGAGCAGCGCGTGGGACGCGCGGCGATCGAGGGCCATCGGCACTTGCCGGATGGATCGGTGCTGACCTGGCACCAGCTGGGCGTCAAAGATCTTCAGGTGGATCCGCAGCTGCCCTTCTTCGTCCAGTGGTCGCGTGACGTTGTCCATCCATCGGTCGGCGGCCGCGAGGTCGAGCTCCTCAAGATCGAGATTGCCGGAGATCCAAAACGTGTCGACGAGTGGCTCGGTGGAAGAAGCAAAGAGATCTTGGTCGATGTCGACATTGGCTGGTGTCAGCCGCGCGACCGGACTGGTCTCGCCGCTGCGATCTTCAGCACACCGCGCGGTGAGGTACGGATTTGATCAAATTGCGGTCGGCTATCGGGGGTCTGCCGGTCTATACGGCCGGCAAACCTGCTCCTGGGCTGGTTGAGGCCCCTTCATTCAAGCTGTCCAGTAACGAAAATCCCTTCCCGCCGCTTCCTGGTGTCATTGAGGCCACGATGGCTGCGGTAGGCAGGATGAACCGCTACCCCGACATCACGAATGCTGAGATGACCAATGCGTTGAGCGACCGGCTTGGTGTGCCCGGGGAACAGTTCGCTTTTGGGACCGGCTCGGTGGCGGTGCTCTATCACTTGCTTCAGGCCACCTGTGAGGCCGGCGACGAAGTGATCTTCGCATGGCGCAGCTTTGAGGCGTATCCGATCGCGGTACCGGTGACAGGTGCAACTCAAGTGCTGGTGCCGCTGGGTCGGGGCGCTGTTCATGATCTTGATGCCATGCGGCGAGCGGTCACACCGGCCACAAAGGCGATCATGCTGTGTACGCCGAACAACCCGACTGGTCCGGCACTCCAACATCAACCGGTGATCGACTTCATCGACTCGCTACCCGATCACATCATGATCGTGCTCGATGAGGCGTACCTGGAATTTGTGACAGATCCGGGATGTCTTCGAGGCCTGGAGGCGATGGCCGGACGTCCCAACGTCGTGGTGCTGCGAACATTCTCCAAGGCCTACGGGCTCGCCGGGTTCCGCGTCGGCTACTGCGTGGCCGACGCTCGCGTTGCCGCTGCGGTTCGCGCCGTGTCACTCCCCTTCGGAGTGTCCATCGCCGCCCAGGCCGCGGTGATCGCCTCGCTGGCTGCCGAGCCACTACTGTTCGAGCGCGTCGCCGAACTCGTCAAGGCGCGCGATGCACTGGCCGTCGGTTTGCGGGATCTCGGCTTTGACGTTCCAGATGCTCAGGGCAACTTCGTCTGGCTCCCAGGCGGTGCGCTGACCCGGGCGTACGCAGCGGCCTTTGTTGGTGCCGGGGTGGCGGTACGGCCGTTCGCATCAGGCGGTGACTGGGACGGCGTCCGCATCACCGTCGGCGAGCCGGCAGCCAATACCCGCGTGCTGGAAGTGGCCGCAACGCTAGCGGGAGCGGCCACTGATGAGCTGCGCTAGCCGGCGACGGAAGCCGCGCCGGCGTGAGGATTCTTGCGAGTACGCAGGGTCATCACGATGACACCCGCTCCGGTCAGTACCAGCGTCAGCGCCGTCCCCAGCCCCAGATACTGCGGCACACCTGTGGCCGCCTGGTTGAAGAGGCCAAGCAGGATGAACTCCGCGGACTGATGCATGGTGCCGAACGCAGTCACGCCGAAGAGCAGCACCACTAGGCGCTGGGTCGTAGCGAGGTTTACCGCATTCCGGCTCATGGTTGCGTAGACCAGGAAGCCGATGGCCAGGAACTCTGAGATCGTGCCGACGATAATCCAGGAACCGCCCTGAGCGACCCAGCTCGCGACGGACCAGACTCCGATCCACCCGCCGATGCACATCACGATTAGCGGGATGGCAACCACTGCACCGAAGATCCTCAGGCCGCGTGCCAACGGGTTCAGAAGCAGGAACCCGATCCAGGCGCCGGTTGCGAGCGTGAGAGCCAGCGCGGCCAATGGAGCCGCCCACGGCACACGCAGCGCAATCGTGTCGGCCTGAATCGGCAGCATGTTCATGGTCTGTTTCAACGTCAGGCAGGTCTGTGAGGCCGGGCTTTCACAAAGCGTCCACTGCAGCAGGACTGAGACGGCTGTGGCTAGGCCAGCGATGATCAGCAACCCGCCGGCAACGAACCAGGCTGTTTCGTCCGCTGTCTTCCGGCGGACGTCGCGCACAGGCTCGATGGTCATGACGCTCCCAGGGGCGAACAATGCTGCCGTCAGAGTAGCCGAGCTGTCGTCATCTGCTGTGAGCTTGTCGTCACCTGCCCTGAGCCTGCCGTGACGTGTCCGGGTCGTATGTGCCCTGAGCTTGCCGTTATGTGCCCCGAGCCTGTGGAAGGCACCATCAGCGGCTTCGACCCAAGCTCA
>DASRJV010000261.1:0-3280 GCA_035649295.1 Propionibacteriaceae bacterium | reverse complement strand
GTACGCCGGTCACCCCCGGACCTGACGTATAACCCGAGATCTAGTTCTGGCCTGCGATGCCGCTGCTCTGCGATCACGCTGCTCGGGTTCCGACGACAAGGGGAACTACGCCCTCGGTGATTGTGTTCCCGCTGTGAGTGGTCCTGCGCGAAAGCCGTTATAAGGACGTTATGCGGGTGGCCGGCATAGCGCATGCTCGGCCGTCCAGACAATTGCCTCGATGGTTTCGTCGAGCGACCTACCGCGGGCGGTATACAGGCCGTCGAACGTCTCGAAGCTGCACAGCACCCACAGCAGGTCCTCGGCCTGCTTGACGGTGATGTCGTCCCGCAGCACCGAGTCCTCGGCGAGCCGCCGGGCCAGATACGCCATGCCCCCTGCCCGCCGTTGCTCCATCCTTTCGACGGCGCCGCCGAGCGATGCGGGGTCAATGTGGTTCATCGAGAAC
This sequence comes from Propionibacteriaceae bacterium, assembly GCA_035649295.1. Lineage (GTDB taxonomy): Bacteria > Actinomycetota > Actinomycetes > Propionibacteriales > Propionibacteriaceae > Microlunatus. The sequence continues at coordinate 2,832 of DASRJV010000261.1, read as the reverse complement.
AGCACCCGATAGACCACCAGGTCTTGGACAAACATGCGGTATCCGGCAGCGATTCCCTCCCGCAGGTGCTGGCGGGTGTCAGGATTGGCGACCGCCTCAGTGAGGCGCGCTAGGCCGGTTCGGTCCGCAAGGTCCTCGGTGAAGGCGTCGAACAATCCAGCGCGCGAGCCGAAGATCAGGTAGATCGTTGAGCGCGCAACCCGCGCCAGTTTGGCTACCTGGTCGAGGCTGACGGGCTCGGTGGGGGCGTCACGGAGACGCTGAGCAACAGCGTCGAGAATGCGTCGACGGGTCTCTTCGGCGGTCTCGGCCCGGAGTTGCTGCTCATACTTTCGCGCCATGCCAGGAAGCTTCCCACATTTCACTTGACAATACGACTCGTGAACTACATGCTGTCTTTTAGAATACAAGCTGTCCAGCGAAAAGTAGACAGGGCTTGTCGGTGGGCTTCGACAGGCTCAGCCCACAGATAGGAGCTTTCGATGCCTCACTCTGTCTGGCCCGTTGTGGTCGTCGGCGCCGGCCCGGCCGGACTTGTTGCGGCGATCACCCTGGCACGCTCCGGTATCCGGACTCTGGTGCTCAACCGCCGAAACACCGTCTTGTCACATCCACGGGCAACAGTGGTCAGTCTTCGGTCCATGGAGCTGTTCCGCTCCTGGGGGCTAGAGCCCGAGCTCTGGGCCGGTGGGGACGATGTCGAGTGGCGCATGCTCGTGACGACGACGTTGTCGGAGGCGGCCTCCGGCTCCTTGATCGAGGTCGGCTATCCCACCAGGAGCGAGAGCGCCCAGCTCAGCCCCACCAGGCCGGCGGCAGTGCCGCAAGATCATCTCGAGATGGTGCTACTGAATTATCTGCAAAGCCTCCCCGCCGCTCAGGTTGAGCTCGCACTGGCTGCCGAAGATGTTTGGGAGACGACGGACGGGCTTCGCTTAAGGTTGCACGACGACGACGGTGGAATGAGCCGCGTCATCCGGGCACGGTATGTGATCGGTGCAGATGGGGCACGCAGCGTGGTGCGGCAGCGGCTCGGAGTCGGCAGTTTCACAACCGAGGATCTGGTGAAGGCGCACTCAGTCGTGTTCCATGCGCCGTTGTGGGGAGTGGTCGGTTCCCACCGCTACGGCATCTATGTCACCGAAACTCCTACACTGGCCAGCTTTTTCCCTGCTGGTCAGGGGGATCGTTGGCTTTACGGCTTCGGTCTCAGCCGTGAAGAGCAGGGCATGCCCCCGCTCACTGAGGATCAGGCGATTGACCGGATCCGGGCTGGCGCCGGCGTGACAGACCTTCCCGTACGAGTAGTCGATCAGAACATCTTCACCTTCTCAGGGGCGATCGCAGACCGCTTCCGATCCGGTGACGCATTTCTGATCGGCGACGCCGCGCATCGGGTGACCCCGCGAGGTGGTACAGGGATGAACACCGCGATTGCAGACGGGTTCAACCTGAGCTGGAAGCTAGGTTGGGTGCTCAAGGGTTGGGCGCCGGATTCGCTCCTCGACAGCTACGAGACGGAACGGCGTCCGGTGGCTGAACATAACCTTGCCCGTTCCCTCGACCCCATGGGCAGTCGCCGCAGTGTTCACGACGAGGTGCGTTTTGACCTTGGTGATCGGTTTCCGCATGCGTGGATTGAGACCTCAGTCGGCCGCATCTCCAGTCTGGACCTGCTCGGTCCCGGACTCACTCGACTGAGTATGGACGATCTTGCGACGCAGTCTGACAACCAGTCGGAGCTTCCTCCGGTGACGAGGCACCGTCTCGACCGTAAGACCGCGGCCGCTCTGGGCGCTGATCGCCCCGGCGGCATACTGCTGCGGCCCGACGGCGTGATCTGGGCTTCATCGCCGTCAGCCGCCCTGGCGGCAGCTTGATCACGGCGATGCAGCGGAGCTAGTATCCTTGCCCCACCCTTGTCAAAGGTTTGGGTCAGTTCGTCAAGTCTGAAAATTCGCGTCAGATGTACACGATCAAGCGTGTGTCCGAAATGGTCGGCGTGCCGGTTGCAACCCTGCGCGCCTGGCAGCGGCGCTATGGCGTCGTCACGCCCGCACGCTCTAGTGGGGGTTACCGGCTGTACCGACCCGCCGACATCGCGGTGCTGCGCCGCATGCAGGCCCTAGTGGTATCCGGATGGTCGCCCAAGGAGGCTTCTGAGGCGGCACTTACTGGCCAAGCCCGCAGTGCCGCACAGCCAGGTGACATTCGGCGAGACGACCCGCGGAGCAAGCCGGCTCCGCCCGGGCAGACGCCGGTGGATTTGGTTGCGGCGGCGGCCGCTCTGGACCCGGTTGCGATCAGCCGTCTGCTTGACGAGCGCTTCGCGGCGATTTCGTTCGAGCAGCTAATCGACACTTGGTTGCTGCCCGAACTCGAGCGTCTGGGTACCGCGTGGGCTAGCGGTCAGGTCAGCGTGGCAGGGGAGCACATGGTGGCGGCGGCGGTACAGCGGCGGTTGAACGCCTCCTTTGATGCTGCTGGCCAAGTCAGTGGGGAGCCCCGCGTGCTGACGGGCCTGCCATCGGGTTGTCGACACGAGCTTGGCATCCTGTGCTTTGCTACGGCGGCACGCCGGCAGGGCATGGGTGTGATTCACATGGGTACTGACCTCCCGCTCGCGGACTGGATGAGCGCAGTGGCACGTCAGCGGCCCGATGCGGTGGTTATCGCTGCTCCCATGCCTAGCGACGTCGCGCCTGCGGTGGAGCTCGTCAGGGGAGTTGTGGCTCGCCAAACATTGATAGCAGTTGGCGGGCAGCATCAGGACGTTGTCGTCGAGGCCGGCTCGTTGGGTGATCCGCTAGCGGTATCTCTCGGCCACTCAAT
>DASRJV010000260.1:0-9446 GCA_035649295.1 Propionibacteriaceae bacterium | reverse complement strand
GAGCGGCGCGGAGCCTGGAGTGATCGCAGCGGTTGGCGCAACGAACCCAGTTTCAGGCTCGAGGACTTGGCGCGTCACTCGCCCATCGTAGGTGGCGCAGATCCATGGATTGCGCCTGCGACCACCCTCCGTCACCCTCGGGTTTTCGAAACCTACGTGCACATATCTTCCTCACGGTCTGCATGGGTTGCAACCTGTGCGGACCGTCAGCAACCTCGGTTTACGTAGGAATCCGACAGCGTGATCTGGGAGGCTGAGGCGGTGGCGTACGAGGGCTCAGCCGGGGTCGTGGTGCTCGCTGCGACGCCGATCGGTGATGTTGCGGATGCCTCACCACGGCTGATAGCTGAGTTGGCCAATGCCGATGTGATTGCGGCCGAAGACACCCGCCGTCTACGACGGCTGCTCGAACGGCTGGGCATCGAGACGGACGCGCGGATCATGTCGTACTTCGAGGGGAACGAGGCGAGGCGTACCGAGGAGCTGGTACGTGCACTGGACGAGGGAGCTCGAGTCGTCGTCGTCAGCGACGCCGGAATGCCGTCGGTGTCCGACCCCGGCTATCGGATCGTCACCGCCGCAGTCGCACGCGGCTTCCGGGTCACCGCAGTGCCCGGTCCGTCAGCAGTGCTTACAGCCTTGGCAGTTTCCGGGCTTCCAGTTGATCGGTTCTGCTTTGAAGGTTTCCTGCCGCGCAAGGCGTCCGAGCGCGGGCGGCGTCTTGCTCAGCTGGCAGTTGAGCCGCGAACTATGATTTTTTTCGAGGCTCCGCACCGGGCGTCCGCGACGCTCGCCGCGATGGCGCTCGCCTTTGGGGCCGATCGTCGGGGTGCCGTCTGCCGTGAGCTCACGAAAACCTATGAAGAAGTCCGCCGCGGGTCGCTGCAGGAGCTTGCAGAGTGGGCGGGGTCCGAGGTGCGGGGAGAGCTGACCCTGGTGATTGGCGGCGCGACCCCGCCGACTGCAGATGCGGAGGCGGCAGCCGAGGCGGCGCTCGACCTGGCCGCCGGTGGGATGAAACTGAGGGCTGCGGCGGCGCAGGTGGCGCGGGAGCAGGGGTTGGCAAAGAACGCTCTCTACGAGCTCGCCCTGAAAATGCAGCGCCCACGGCATCGCTCGACCGTGTCGGACGACAAAATGCCCCGCTGATGATGCATATCCAGGGGATGCCACAGTTGGCGCGTGGAGTTGCCTGCGCTGCCCGACCCACTGCCGGCACCAGTGGTGGATTCGCACTGCCACCTCGACTCCACGCGGGCCAAGTCTGGCCTCGAGCCCGAGGATGCGTTACGGATGGCCGCCGAAGTCGGCGTCACAAGAATCGTCCAAATTGGATGTGATCCGGAAGGCTGCCGCTGGGCGGTCCAGGCTGCCGAGCGCTGGCCATCAGTGATTGCCGGCGTTGCGATACACCCGAACGATGCCGCGCGCATGGGCCCCGAGCTGCTGTCAGGTCTTGAGCTGGTGGAAGCGCTGGCCGAGCATCCTCGTGTGAGAGCGGTAGGGGAGACGGGGCTGGATTACTACAGAACGACCGATGCTGCTGGACAGGCCGTACAGCGGGAGGCATTTGCGGCGCACATCGCCTTCGCCAAGGCGTTCGACAAGACTCTCGTCGTCCATGATCGCGATGCTCACGACGACATTCTTGCTGTGCTCGATGCCGAAGGTCCGCCGGCGCGGATCGTCATGCACTGCTTCTCCGGTGATGATCAGTTCGCTCGAGCCTGCCTCGATCGTGGCGCTCATCTCTCCTTCGCCGGCACGGTCACGTTCAAGGCCAATGATGAACTGCGCGCCGCGTTGGCTCTGGCCCCTCTGGATCGAGTACTCGTCGAAACCGACGCGCCTTACCTCACCCCGATGCCGTTTCGAGGGAAGCCGAACGCGTCCTATCTGATCCCGCACACGGCCCGCTTCCTTGCCGCCACCCTCGGCATCGAGTTGCAGCGCATCTGCCAAGCGCTCAATGACAATGCCGATGCCGCCTTCGGCGGGAGCTGGTAGCCGATGGAATTCCGGGACGTGCTACGTCGGCGCCGGATGATCCGCTCGTACCAGGAAGGTCGGCAGGTGCCGGCCGACGCGCTGGACGCCATTCTGGTGGCAGCGCTGCGCGCACCTTCGGCCGGATTCACCCAGGGCGTCTCGCTGCTGGTGCTGGCCTCAGCCGAGGAGCGCGAGACGTTCTGGCAGGTCGCGGCGGAGGCCGACACCCCCTGGCTCCGCGGCATGGGGACCGCGCCGGTCTTGGTTCTGGTCTGGACCAGCGAGGAGGCCTACCTCGATCGCTACGCCGAGCCTGACAAGGGCTGGACCGACCGTGATCCGGCGCGATGGTCGGCGCCGTACTGGTTCGTCGACGCCGGGATGGCCAGCATGGCGGTACTGCTATCGGCGGTCGACCACCGTCTCGGTGCCTGCTTCTTTGGCATCCCAGTCGACCGGATTGCGGCCGTACGTGAAGCCTTCGGCGTGCCGGCGAGTCAGCTGAGCGTGGGTGTGGTCAGCGTCGGGTACCCGGCTATGGCGCCGGAGATGCGCCCTGAGCCTGTCGAAGGGCGGGCTTGGAGAGGTCCGGGACCTATCACGGGCTCGCCCACGCGCCGTCCGCGGAAGCCCTTGTCGGAAAGCATTCATCGCGGCACGTGGTCATAGTTCTCAGATTTTGGCGCGTCGCAGTCGGCTCCGTTATAATTTTGTGACACATTCGGACTGACGTCCGACTGCAAAGACATTGAGGTCCCAAATCACCGACCGGACCACCTCGGGGGAATGCTGTGCGCAAGATCATCCCTGTGGTCGCTGCGGGAGCGACCACACTAGCCCTAGCCGGAACAACCTTCGGCTACGCAAATCTCAACAAGACCGTAACGCTTTCGATTGATGGGCAGACTACGCAGGTTCGCACCAGCGCGGACACCGTGAGCGCCCTGCTGTCGAGCAGAGAAATCGAAGTCACCGGCCATGATGTGGTAGCTCCGAACCTGGATGCCAAAGTCGACGACGGCACCCGGGTCGCCGTCAAGTTCGGGCGGCAGGTCACTTTCACCGTCGATGGGGCACAGCAGACCATCTGGACCACGGCAACCACAGTCGACGATGCGCTCGATGCACTTGGTATGGACCTTGCCGGCGCTGAGCTGTCAGCCAGCCGCAGCTCAGGCATCGGACGTCAGGGCTTGGCCATCATCATCGGCACGCAGAAGCAGGTCGTCATCATCGATGCCGGCAAGAAGCGCACCATTACCACCACCGGGCAGACGCTGGCCGATGCCCTCGCGGCGGCCAAGATCACTGTAGACAATGACGACAAGCTGAGCGCGAAGCCGAACACGCGCCTGCTCGATGGCGCAAAGTTCCGCTTTACCCGGGTTGACATCAGCGCCAAGACCAAGAAGGTCAAGGTCGACTACAACACAGACCGCAAGAAGTCGAGCAAGCTGAGGAAGGGCGTCACCAAGATCGACACACCAGGCGTTCGCGGGGTACGTGCGGTGACCTACAAGATCGTCCGGCACAACGGCAAGATCGTGGACCGCGACAAGATCAAATCTAAATTGATCAAGAAGCCGGTGACCGAGGTGGTCTTGGTCGGCACCAAGACTGTCAGGAAGAGCTCTGGTTCCAGCGGCTCCAGCACCCCATCGGGAAGTGTCTGGGACAAGCTCGCTCAGTGCGAGTCCGGTGGCAACTGGTCGATCAACACAGGCAATGGCTACTACGGCGGTCTGCAATTCAGCCTCAGCACGTGGCGCGCGTATGGCGGCTCGGGCTATCCGCACAAAGCGAGCCGCGAAGAGCAGATTCGTATAGCCAAGAAGCTCCAGGCCGCCGCGGGCTGGGGTTCATGGCCAGCGTGTTCGTCGAAGCTGGGGTTGCGTTAGCACGGTGACGGGAGGGCTGCTCGATCCCACCGCCGTACGTGAGCTGGCGAGCCAGTTGGGGCTCCGGCCGAGCAAGCAGCGTGGGCAGAACTTTGTCACCGACGCCAACACCGTACGAAGAATCGTTGCCGCAGCTCAACTCACCCAGGACGACATCGTCCTCGAGGTTGGGCCGGGACTCGGGTCCCTGACGCTTGGCCTACTGCAGGCTGCCAGCCGCGTGATTGCGATCGAGATCGATGATCTGCTGGCGGCTCAGCTGCCTCAGACGGTCGCCGCGCAGCTGCCGGGGCGGGCGGCTGCGCTTACGGTGATCAAGGCCGACGCGCTCCGAGTGGACGCCGTGCCTGAAGGTCCGACTGCTGTCGTTGCCAACCTCCCGTACAACGTGGCAGTGCCGGTGCTGCTGCACCTGCTGGCAACGTTCGACAGTTGGAGCCGTGGTCTGGTGATGGTGCAGGCCGAGGTGGCTGACCGACTGGCGGCGAGGCCTGGTTCGAAGACTTACGGCGTGCCGTCGGTCAAGGTGGCCTGGTACGCCGCGGCCAGCAGAGTTGGCACCGTGTCACCAACCGTCTTTTGGCCGGTGCCAAACGTCGAGTCTGGCCTGGTAACCATCAACCGACGGCCGCAGCCCGAGACATCCGCGACCCGCGGACAGGTGTTCGCGGTCGTCGATGCGGCATTCGGCCAACGACGCAAGATGCTGCGCTCGGCCTTGGCCGGCCTGGCCGGATCCGCGGCAGCGGCCAGTGCCGCCGTGGCCGCAGCGGGGCTCGACCCGAAGGCCCGCGGCGAGACTTTGGACGTGACCGACTTCGCGCGCATCGCGGAGCAGATCTTTCGTCCGTAGATAACCTCACACTCATGGCCTCATCTCCGTCACGGACTGCGACCGGCGTACGCGTTCGGGTACCGGCCAAGATCAATCTCGCCCTCAAGGTGGGCGCACCTCGATCCGATGGATACCACCCGCTCGCCACTGTGTATCAGGCGGTCTCTGTCTACGACGAGCTACACGCGGCATGGGCCGATCCGGATGAATTCGATGTTGTGGTCAGCGGCGAAGGTGCCGATCTGGTACCGCTCGATGACTCCAACCTCGCGATACGCGCCGCCAAGCTGCTGGCGCGTACCCATGCGCCGAACGATTCCCTCGGCGTGAGTTTGTCGATCAAGAAATCCATTCCAGTGGCCGGTGGGTTGGCCGGCGGCTCGGCCAATGGTGCGGCCGCACTGCTGGCGTGCGCGGTCCTCTGGGATCTCGACGTCAACGCCGACGAGATGAGAGAACTGGCGGCGGAGCTCGGCAGCGATGTGCCCTTCGCATTGCTTGGTGGCACGGCCGTCGGCAGCGGACGGGGCGAAGACGTGGCGCCGGCGCTGGCCCAAGGTACATACCACTGGGTGCTGGCCTTTGGCTTTCACGGGCTGTCCACTGCTGCGGTTTATCGCCGGTTCGATGAGCTGAGCCCCAATGCCGCGCCGCCCGAAGTTCCCGCCGATCTCATGAATGCTCTGCGCGGCGGCGATCCACGGCTCCTTGCTCGGGCGCTCAGCAACGATCTAGAGCCCGCGGCGCTCGACCTGCAGCCGCGGTTGCGTACCGTGCTCCAAACCGGCCTCGAGTACGGTGCTTTGGGTGCCCTGGTGTCGGGGTCAGGTCCGACGTGCGCCTTCTTGGTGGACGACGAGCCCGCCGCAGTCGACCTTTCGGTTTCGCTCAGTGCAGAAGGAGTGTGCCGGGCGGTCCGGCGTGCCACGGGTCCGGTCACTGGAGCCCGGGTGGTCAATTAACTGAATGGTTGGCGATCGGCGCCGTAGCGGGCCAGAAGCAGCCGCAAGCTTCGCGTGAGCTGATCATGGTCGGTGACGTCCAAGGCGGCCAAGATCCCACGCTCGGCGGTGAGCAGCTCTGCCATGGCAGTATCTACCGCGTCCTTGCCAGCCTGGGTCAGCTGCACCAGAACACCACGCCGGTCGTCGGGATGATCTTGCCTGGCGACTAGCCCGCGTGCGGCGAGCCGGTCCACCCTGTTGGTCATCGTTCCTGAGGTGACCAGAGTCTCCCTCAGCAGCTGCCCTGGCGAGAGCCGGTACGGCGGGCCTGAGCGTCGTAACGCCGCCAGCACGTCGAACTCCCAAGACTCCAAGTCGTGTGCACTGAACGCATTCGCTCGGATGCGGTCGAGGTGGCGGGCCAGCCGGCTGATGCGGGAAAGCACCTCCATGGGTGCAACGTCCAAGTCTGGACGCTCGCGATGCCAGGCCTCGACGATGGTGTCGACCTCGTCCCGGGTCGGCTGGCCGGTCACACCGGGAGTCTAGATGGCTGCGAGCGTCGGAAATCGCGCACCGCCGCACGGAGCCAGGCTGGCGCGCCGCTGTCCTGGACGAACGAGCGAGCAGACACGTTCTTCGTCTGCGAAGCGAGTGAGGAAGGCAGCGGCTCACAAGCGCCAGCCTCAGCGAGCGGAGCGAGCAATGCAAACGGAGCGAGCGGAGGCGTTCTTCCTCTGCGAGCGACGACGACGGCGGCGGATTCAAAGCGCGATGCGCGAGCAGCCAAGAGTCTGTGAAGAGTCTTGACGTCGAGAATTCCCGACGGGTCGCCCCATAAGCAGGCCTGGGTCGGCTGCGGTGCTGGAACACTGCGGTTGCGGCTAGCGCTGGGCGAGGCCCACGTCGCTGCGCGGCATGGTCGATGCCAGCGCGATGATGCCGACGCAGAGCAACGCAGGCACTGTCATCGTGTGGTGGATGCCAAGCAGATTGACCAGGAAACCTATGAAAGCCGGGCCCACCAGGAATGCGGCGTAGCCGAAGGTCACGACCACGGCGAGCGCTCGGCCGCCGCCGATGTGGCCCGAAAGCGCGTAAACCTGCGGTGCGATCATGCCAACGCCGAAGCCCACCAGCGCCCAGCCGATGACTAACAACGGCAGGCTGCTTACCACCGTGACGGTCAGGTAGCCGACTGCCGCACAGAGTCCACCGAAGCGTACGACCGCTCGCCGGCCGAAGCGAGTAACCAGCGGGTCGCCCAGCAATCGGATCACGACCATGAAGGCACTTACCGCGATCAGGCCGACTGCGCCAGTGGTCGGGTCGACGCCGGCGACATCGGTGACATGGATGGACGACCAGTCCAGGGCGGTGCCCTCGGCGAGACCGAATGCCAGTGCCATGACAGCCAACACCCAGGCCACCGCGGGAATCCGCGTCCGTACACCGTCCACTGTGTGATGCACCACTGCCGCCTCTGGGGTGATCTTTACCAGCACGCCCAGCCCCACGAGCACCAGGGCGGCGATGGAGATGCACAGCGGCGTGACGACTTCACCACCCTTGAGCCCCAGCACAGTGGCGAGCAGCAGCACGGCCCCTGCCCCGATGAAGTTGCCGATCGACCAGAAGGCGTGGAAGAAGCTCATGATCGGCCGTTGCCGCGCTGCCTCCACCTGCACGCCCATCGCGTTCATCGCAACATCCATGGCCCCATTGCCAAGCCCAAGCAGAATGCTGCCGATGATCGCGACTAAGTAGATCTGCGCCAGACCGGTAGTGATCATTCCGGCGATGAGGAGCGGTACAGCAGCTAACGTGATCTCCCGGGCGCCGATCGCGTCGGCCAGCCGGCCGCCGATCTGCATGGAGAGAATGGCCGCGGCTCCCGCAGCGAAGAGCATGATCGCGATCTGGGTTGGGTCCAAGCCGAGCTTGTCACGAAGCGATGGGAGCGAGCCGCCGAATCCGCCAATCACCGTGCCGTTGACGACGAACATCAACGTCACCGCGACAGCAGCGAGTCGGGCCGAGAGCCTGTTTGTGACAGCAGTGGATGTGGTCATTCGAGGTTTTCTGTATCGATTTAGTAAGAATCTCTACTCTACGTAAAATCGCTGCTGATCGCAAAGCGGCTGAGCGACTGAGCCATCCGAGGTGTGCCCTGAGCCTGTCGAAGGGCGCATGTTGCACAACCGCTGGTGCACGCCGCCCAGGCGATGCGTACTCTTGGCTCTGGCCGATCCAAGGGTTGGTCAGGTGTGAGGTGAAGCGATCTGGATTCGAAACCGGGCTCGCAAGCGAGCTCCGGATGGGAGGATTGACCGGGCCCCACATTCCCCGGTTGGTCTGTCGGCAGGGCCCGCCTGACTTTGAATCAGGACTAGCGACGTAGGTTCGACTCCTACCCGGGGAGCGGAGCGTCACTCAGCTAGTAAGGAGCCAGCTGTTGTCCGTTCACTCCGACCAAGCTCCCAGCCCGGTCGCGGCTGTCGTGATTCTGGCGGCCGGGGAGGGGACGCGGATGAAGTCTTCGCGTTCCAAACTGCTCCATGAGATCGCGGGACATTCCATGCTGAGCTACGCGGTCACCGCCGCCACGACGGTGCAGCCGGAGCACATCGTGGTGGTGGTTGGACACCTCCGTGATCAGGTGGAGGCTCACCTCGCCGAGATCGCTCCACATGTGCTGACCGCGGTCCAGGAGGAGCAGCTCGGGACCGGTCACGCGGTTCAGGTCGCGCTCGGCCAGCTGGCCGAACTCACCGGCGAGGTGATCGTCACCATGGGAGACGTGCCCATGCTCACGGGCGAAACCCTTGCCGCGTTGCTCCTCGAGCACCGAGAACACAACGCGGCCGCGACCGTGCTGACTGCGGAAGTGCCCGACCCAAGCGGATACGGGCGGATCGTGCGCGATACCGAAGGCATGATCATCGGCATCGTCGAGCACCGGGACGCCGATGACGCCGAGCTGGAAATCACCGAGATCAACTCTGGCATCTACGTTTTCGACGCGGCAACACTGCGGTCCGCCCTCACCGAGCTAGCCCCATCCAATGATCAAGGTGAGCTGTACCTCACTGACGTGCTGACCGTGCTGCGCGAGGCCGGCAACCAAGTGGGCGCGTACTTCACCGACGACATGTGGCAGACCGAGGGCATCAATGATCGGGTCCAGCTCTCCCGCATGAACGCGGAGCTCAACCGGCGAATCCTGGAGCGCTGGATGCGCGAGGGAGTGACAGTGGTGGATCCAGCGTCCACCTGGATCCACGCCTCAGTTGATCTAGCACCGGATGTGATCTTGCTACCCGGCACATCCCTGGAGGGCGCTACGTCAGTGGCAGCAGGAGCGCGGATCGGTCCAGATACCACCCTGATTGACGTGGAGGTCGGGGAGAATGCGGTGGTCACGCGTACCCAAGCCTCACTCAGCGTGATCGGCCCTGGTGCGAACGTTGGCCCGTTTGCCCATCTTCGGCCGGGTACCACACTCGGCGCTGCCGGCAAGATCGGCACTTTTGTCGAGACGAAAAACGCTCGTATGGGAGCCGGAGCTAAGGCACCACATCTCAGCTACCTGGGCGACGCCGTGATCGGTGAAGGCGCCAACATCGGCGCAGGTGTGATCTTCGCCAACTACGACGGCCTGACCAAATCGACGACCACAGTTGGCGCGCACTCCTTCGTCGGCAGCAACTCCGTCCTAGCCGCACCAGTCGAGGTGGCCGACGGCACATACATTGCAGCCGGTTCAACAATCACGGGCGA
>DASRJV010000259.1:0-8694 GCA_035649295.1 Propionibacteriaceae bacterium | reverse complement strand
TGCTGTCGGCGACTGGGCCTACGACCTGTGGCTGCACGACATCGACCTCGGTGACCATGTCTCGGTCACCGGCGAGGTGATCACCACCAGGGCCGGCGAGCTCTCCGTCGCCGCCTCGTCGTTGATCTTGACCAGCAAGTCGATCCGCCCATTGCCCGACAAGCACAAGGGTCTCACTGACCCGGAGGCTCGGGTCCGCGCACGCTACGTCGACTTGATCGTGAGACCAGAGGCCCGCGAGATGGCCTACACCCGGTCCACGGTTGTCCGCAGCATTCGCGACTCGCTCCAGGGACGCGGCTTCACCGAGGTCGAGACGCCGATTCTGCAGCTGATTCACGGCGGCGCGAATGCCCGGCCCTTCGAGACCCACATCAACGCCTACGATCTTGATCTCTACCTGCGAATCGCCACTGAGCTGCACCTCAAGCGGCTGATCGTCGGAGGTATGGAGAAGGTCTTCGAGATGGGTCGGCAGTTCCGCAACGAGGGCGTTGACTTCAAGCACAACCCTGAGTTCACCTCATTGGAGGTGTACGAAACCTACGGTGACTACAACACCATGCGGGTGTTGACTCAACAGCTCATCCAGGAGGCCGCTATTGCGGTGTACGGCTCACCGATCGCCCGCAGAGCTGACCCTGAGGGCAAGATCACCGAGTACGACTTCTCTGGCGACTGGCCGGTCAAGACGATTCTCGAGGCAGTTTCTGAGGCGCTGGGTGAGGAGATCACCGTCGATACTCCCGCGTCGGTGCTGCACGAGCATGCCAAGGCGATCGGGCTCGAGCTCGAGCCCAGCGCAGGCTGGGGACATGTTTTGGAGGAGATCTACAGCGAACTCTGCGAGAGCCGCACCACTACACCGGTCTTCTATACCGACTTCCCCAAGGAGAACTCACCGCTGGCCCGGGAGCACCGCGACGATCCACGACTGGCCGAGAAGTGGGATTTGGTGATCTTCGCCGCCGAACAGGGCACGGCATACTCTGAGCTAACCGACCCGCTCGAGCAGAGGGAGCGGCTGGTAGCCCAGTCGCTTCGGGCTGCCGCCGGCGATCCCGAGGCGATGCAGGTTGACGAGGACTTCCTGCAGGCCTTGGAATACGGGATGCCACCCACCGGCGGTATGGGCTTGGGTGTTGATCGGCTGGTCATGAACCTGACCGGCCTGGGAATCCGCGAGACGATCTTGTTCCCGCTGGTGAAACCGCAGGCCTGAGCGGCGCAGGATCGGTCGCGCCCCGAGCTAGTCGAAGGGCACTTCGACAACTTCAGTCCATGAGTCAGATCGAGGCGGACCGAGAGATCGCGTCTGAGAGTCGGCCGGACAAGCCCTTGTCCTCTGCGATGTCTGCGCGTGCTGCAGTGCCGATATCTGGCCGATCAGTGATGATTCCGTCCACCGCGGCGTCCATGTAGTTGCGCATCTGTTGCTCATCGTCGACAGTCCAAACGATCACGTCGTAGCCATCTGCCCAGGCTTGCCGTACGAACCGGCTGCTATACGACTGCTGCTCAATGACCAGAAAGTCAGCGTTCACTTCGGGTACGCCACCGAAGTTGATCGGCACTATGAATCCCACCACCAGCTGCGGCCGCAGTCGCTTCAGCTCCTCGACTACCTCTCGGCTGAGCGTGTGGTAGGTGTAGTGCTCGGTCACCCCAGCACGATCAAGCACCGCAAGCAGCCGCGGCACCAGATCGGGGGTCTCGCCACCGTGCAGCTTGATCTCGAGCAGCTGAGGCAAATTGAGATGAATCGAGAGCCGGATCCACTCTTCGAGTGTGGGGATCTTGGCCTCCATGCCTCCAGCCCGGACAGTGGTCTTCGTCAGCTCTTCCTGGGTGAGATCTTTGACGTTCAGGTTCCGGCCTGCTAGCCGCCGGAGATTCGTATCGTGCATCACCACGAACTTGCCGTCCTTGGTTTCCATGACGTCGAACTCGACCCGGTCGGCACCTGCCTTGGCAGCCGCCTGCAGGGCGGGAAGTGTGTTCTCCACGCCACCTTGGATGAACCCGCGGTGCGCCAGAACTTCGGTCTCGTCGCTATTGATGAGCTTGACCATGGTTTGGTGGTTCAACACCACAGTGGCTGTGAACGCCAGGATGAGGACGCCCGCAGCCAGGCCCCACAACCCCTTTTGACGGCTAGCGGTGACCTGTGACGATTCTGAATACGAAATGACGGTCGGGACGCGTCGATGATCTTCACCTAGGCGTCTAAGCCAATCGCGCATCATCGCAGTCAGTGACTGGACGATCATGATCGTCAGCAGCGCGGCGATCACGAACGTGCCGATCTGCCAGACACTGAGTCCGGCGGCGGCGAGCCACGGGGATGTAGCAGGAGCCAGTCTGTCGGTGGCAATTGTGGGCGCCATGGCCGCGGCCCCCAGCAGGGCGCTAGCGACTCCTGCCGGGATAGTGACCACCACGAGCAAGCCGAGAATCCGAAGCGCGCGCCAGCGTGTCAGACGCCAGCTGGTCACAAAGGCTTCCCACACTCTCGCTGACGTAGTTCCCAGCAGCGGCAGCGTCAAGATCAGCCTTAGATTCAGATAGCCGATCAGCAGCAGCACGGCGCTGTAAATCAGGTTCATCGACGGGCTCTTGCTGAGCTCCTCGCTGATGAAAGGCGGGACTACGACCTTCTTGGTCAAGATCGATGTCAATCCGAGCTGGCCGAGCGGCAGCAGCAAGATCAGATAAATGATCATCAGCAAGCCCTGTGGATGGGCCAGTTTCTTTATCGTTCCCCAAACCTGCCGGAGTACCAGCCGGAGCGATGTTTCGTCGCCGTCTTGATGGTGCGATGCCAAAACAAACAAGGTGACCAGTTCGGCGAGCGTTGCGATAACGGCCACGATCGCAATCACCAGCAACGTGACATCGGCGAACGGATTGCGCAGCACATGTGTGATTCGGTCGTACGCGATGCTGCCTAGGCCTGTTTGGAGGAGCACCAACTGATAGAGCAACCGGATCACCGGAATGGCGACCAGAATGACGGCCAACTGCCAGGCGCCGACAACGAGGACATAGAAATGTGGCCGCCGCCATGTGGTCCGATGTGCGATACCGATCGCTCGGAATATGCCCACTGGCTTCTCAGTGGCCTGTGGTGTTAGTCGCTCTTCCCCGAGTTCGCTCGCAACCACCTCGGTCAGTTACTCGGACTCAGCATCATCTAGAGATCATGCCAAGTCTGAGTAAATAATGCGACGTTGTGCCTGCACCCTGACCTTGAGCATGCGCCCTGAGCCCGCGAGAAATGTGCCCCTGAGCCCGCGAGAAATGCGCCCCTGAGCCCGTCGAAGGGCGGACTAAGCCGCTACGCAGTCGTAGCGGCCTTTCGCCGCATCCCGAACAGCGTGAACAGCAGCCCGGCGCCGGCCGTGATCGTCAACAGCACTAGTCCGATGGTGTAACTGTGCTCTGCCTCGTTGTAGGTCGCGCCCAGCACGAGAGGTGGGAAGAAGCCTCCGAGCCCGCCGGCGGCGCCAACGATCCCGGTGACTGCACCGACTTGTTCGGCTGGGGCCAACTCAGCGACCCACGCGAAAACGCCACCCGTGCCCAGTCCAAGGAAGAGGGCCATCACGACGAATGCGGTGCCAGCTGGAATCTCAGGCGGCAGTCGAAGCGCGATGATCAACGACATCACCGCCGCACCGGCGAGGGAGGTGGCGACAACCTTCCGCGGGCCGATCTTGTCAGCCACAATGCCGCCGATCGGTCGCGCGATCACAGCTGCGATCGCAAAGCCCGCGGTTCTGGTGCCCGCGCCGGTCAGGTCGAAGTTGTAGACATTCTTCAGATAGGTCGGCAGGTAAGTCGAGAAGGCCACGAATCCACCGAAGACGACGGCGTAGAGGAAGGCCATCTGCCAGGTGACCGACAGCTTGGCGGCCGCAGCGAGCTTGGGTACGACCGGTGCGAGATTGGGTTTCCAGGCAGGTGAGTCTCGCATCAGCAGCCAGAGGACGGCGCCAACGACGACCAGGGCCCCCGCAATAAGTAGGTGGGTCGGGACGTAGCCGATGCTCCGCACCAGCCGCGGCGTGAAGAAGGCAGACAACGCGGTGCCGCCCATACCGGCGCCGAAGACCCCGGTCGCAAAGCCCCGCCGCGCCGGTTCGAACCAAGCGTTCACGAATGGGATGCCGACGGCGAACGTCGTGCCGGCTATGCCAAGGAGGAAGCCGAAGACCAGGAGCAGGGGATAAGACTTCAGCGATCCCGCAAAGGCGACCAGTAGCACGGGGATCGCCGACGCGAGGGTGAGCACCGTGAACATCAGGCGGCCGCCGTAGCGGTCGGTGAGTGCTCCTACCGGTACCCGGCCGAGGGAGCCGACAAGTACCGGCATGGCGACAAGAAGCGAGGCCTGCGAAGGACTCAGGCCCAGTTCGGAGCTGTATCGGACACCGAGGGGCGCGATCTCGTTCCATGCCCAGACGTGATCGTGAATCCAAGGAGCGCCAGGATCAGATTCTTGGTCTGACCTGTCTTGAGGGTCGCCTCACTCGGAGCGGTGCTGGTCACGTGTCGTCCCCTCCTTCTCAGGCTTCCGGGCCGCGGTCCTGCGTGCCGACGGGAGCCCAGCCGCGGTGGGTCGGAGCGGCTCCTGGAGCGGGTAGATCGTCGCGGCTGCGGTAGACGATGTAGGGGCGGAACAGGTAATGCAGCGGAACGGTGAAGGCATGCACCAAGCGGGTGAATGGCCAGATCGCGAAGAGCAGCATCCCTATCAGGGTGTGGATTTGGAAGGCCAGCGGCGCCGCCGCCATGGAGTCGATCTTGGGCGAGAGGTAGAACAGCGAGCGGAACCATGGCGAGACGGTATCCCGGTACGTCACATCCTCGTGGCTGCCGAAGACGCTGAGTACCGTGGTCGCCAGGCCGGCCACGATTGCCGCCACGAGGACCACATACATTGCCCTGTCGTTCTTGGTGGTGGCCATGAACACCGGGCCAGTGGTACGCCGCCGATAGATCAAGATCAAGATCCCGACCAACGTGCAGAGGCCGGCAAGCGTTCCCCACAGCAGCGCGTTGAAGTGATAGATGCCCTCCGTGATGCCAACCGCCTCGGTCCACGACTTCGGCACGACCAGGCCGCCGAGGTGACCGATGATCACGACCAGGATTCCGAAGTGAAACAGCGGAGAGCCGATTCGTAGCAGCCGCGATTCGTAGAGCTGGGAGGACCGGGTGGTCCATCCGAACTGGTCGTAGCGGTAGCGCCAAATCAACCCGCCAATCAGGATGACCATCATCACGTACGGCAGGACGCCCCACAACAAGACATTCATCCCGAATCTCCCATCGAATGGAGTCCCGGACCCGTCGGCTCCAGACCGACCATCTCCGCCGGAGGCCCGGCGGTGGCCATCGCCATAACGGTCTTGCGGTCGGCGGGAGACGGACCGGGCAGCGTAGTGCACACCGCCGTCACCACACCGGCGTACGGCGTATTGCGCTCGACCAGAGCCAAGCGCAGCAACTCAACGCTGCTGCGGTACTGCTGCAACAATGCGGCGCCATCGACTGGATCGACGATCGCCGCGTACTCCAGGACCATTGGCAGGTAGTCGGGCAACTCGCCTCTGGTGTCGACAAGGAAACCGGAGCGGCGGTACCGCTGCTTGAACGCGGCCAGCACCTCACCGCGTCGGCGGGTATCGCCGTCGGTCCAATAAGAGAGGTAGAGGCTGTGCTTTCGGGAGAGATCAAAGACGTCGACGTAATGGGTCTGGATCGTCGACGGAACCTCAGAATCCCAAAAAGTCAGCAACGGTTCGAAGTTCCCCACAGCACGTGGAGCGCTCTCGGCGAGAGCCGCCCGCAGCAAGCCGGAGCTCGCGATGACGTCGGGTTCCGGATAGCCGAGGCAGACAGCTGCGGCTTGCCGAATCACCCGGCTTGATTCTTGACGCCGGGCTCTCACGCCGGCTCCCTGCGCTTCGGGAACATTCCGTCTGGCGCCCCTTTGCCGTCCCAGTTGAGCAGGTTGACCCGACCCCGGAGCTCCTCACCGGAGACACTGACATCGGATGTCTGCCGTTGCCGAAGGGCGTGGAAGGTCTCGACCGCGACCGGGGCGGGGCGGCCGCTCGCCTCGCCAAGGGGCGGTTGCTCGTACGGTCCGTACTCAAGTGAGCAGCCGAGTTCCTCGAGCTCGTGCGCTTGCTCAACGTGCGCCGTAGGGATCACATAGCGTTCGTTGTATTTGGCGATTGCCAACAGGCGGTACATCTCGCGAATGCGTTGGTCGGTCATTCCCACCGATGCGGCGATGGAGTCGTCCTGCAGCTGCTCGAGAGTGATGTTGCGCATGTGTGCACGCATTGCCGCGAGCACCGTGAGCACCCGTTCGATCTCACCGACATCCCCTGCAGTGAAAAGCTCTGCCAGATATTCCAGAGGAATCCGGAGCGCACGAATGGCGCCGAATAAGACCCCCGGGGACTCGGCATCATGCCCCTGATCGCGAAGCAGGTCGACAATCGGAGACAACGGCGGGATGTACCACACCATTGGCATGGTCCGATACTCCGGATGCAACGGCAGCGCCACCTTGTAGGTCTTGGCCAGGGCGTAGACCGGTGAGCGTCGAGCGGCGTCCAGCCAGTCCGGTGGAATGCCCTGCTGGCGAGCTGCAGCGATTACCTGCTGATCATTGGGATCCAAGATCAAATCTAGCTGCGCGGCGTAAAGGTCCTTCTCGTTGGGTGTCGCCGCCGCGGCGGTCACCTGATCGGCGTCGTAGAGGAACAAACCGAGATAGCGCAGTCGCCCGACACAGGTCTCCGAGCAGACCGTCGGCAACCCGACCTCGATGCGGGGATAGCACAGCGTGCACTTCTCGGCCTTGCCCGTCTTGTGGTTGAAGTAGATCTTCTTGTACGGACAGCCGGTCACGCACTGCCGCCAACCACGGCAACGATCTTGGTCGACCAGGACGATGCCGTCCTCGGCGCGTTTGTAGATCGCACCTGAGGGGCAGGAAGCCATGCAGGACGGGTTAAGGCAGTGCTCGCAGATCCGCGGCAGGTAGAACATGAAGGTCTGCTGGAAATCGAACTTGATCTTCTCTTCCGACTCCTGCCGTACCCGCTGCACGATCGGGTCGAGATGTCCCTGTTCGCTGACGCCGCCGAGGTTGTCGTCCCAGTTCGCCGACCAGGTGATCTTGGTGTCCTCGCCGGTGATCAACGACTTGGGCCGGGCCACCGGAAAGTCGTCACCAAGCGGTGCATCGATCAGCGTCCGGTAGTCGTACGTCCACGGCTCGTAGTAATCAGCGAGCTTGGGTTGCACGGGCGAGGCAAAGATGCCCAGCAGCTTGCGGACCCGGCCACCGGCCTTGAGCTTGAGCCGACCGCGGCTGTTCAGCGTCCAGCCGCCCCGCCAGGTCTCCTGATCTTCATAACGCCGCGGATAGCCCTGGCCTGGCCGGGTTTCCACATTGTTGAACCACACGTATTCGGTGCCAGCGCGGTTGGTCCACGCCTGCTTGCAGGTCACTGAACACGTATGGCATCCAATGCACTTGTCCAGGTTCATCACCATGCCCATCTGGGCCATGACTCGCATCAGTACTCCACCTCCTGAGAGCGGCGCCGGATGGTGGAGACGATGTCTCGCTGGTTGCCCGTTGGACCTAGGTAGTTGAACGTGTACGACAACTGGGCGTATCCGCCGATCAGGTGACTGGGCTTCACCAGCAGGCGGGTCACCGAGTTGTGAATGCCACCGCGACGACCGGTCGCCTCGGACTTTGGTACGTCGATGATCCGCTCCTGAGCGTGGTGGACGTACACCACGCCCTCCGGCATTCGGTGGCTGACGATAGCCCGCCCAACCAGCACGCCATTGGCGTTCACGCACTCCATCCAGTCGTTGTCCGCGACACCGATGGCAGCGGCGTCCGCCGGGCTGAGCCAGATGGTCGGTCCGCCACGGGACAGCGACAGCATGAACAAGTTGTCCTGATACTCGGAGTGGATCGACCATTTCGAGTGTGGAGTCAGGTAGCGCACCGTCACCTGCTTGGCCCCGTCGGCGCCCAGAGTCGGCTCGCCGAACAGCCGGTGCATGTCCAGCGGTGGACGGTAGGTGGGCAGCGCCTCACCAAGATCACGCATCCAGTCATGATCAAGGAAGAAATGCATCCGACCGGTCAGCGTGTGCCAGGGCTTCAACCGCTCCACATTGACGGTGAACGGGGCATAGCGGCGGCCGCCGGTTTCCGATCCCGACCACTCCGGGGACGTGATCACCGGCACCGGCGCCTGCTGGGTCTGGGCAAAGGTAATCCTTTTCTCCTCCGACCCCTCGGCAAGATCAGTGAGGTGGACACCAGTGCGTTGCTCCAAGGACCTGAACCCCTGGACTGCCAGCTCACCGTTGGTGGTGCCGGAGAAGGTGAGAATGGCCTCCGCCATCTTGGCGTCGGTATCCATAGCCGGTCGCCCATCAGCCGCGCCGCCGAGCATCACACCACCCGAGGCCGCCAACTGAGCCAGTTGCTGATCCAGGCGGTATGTGACGTTCTTCACCGTGAAGCCGAGCTTGTCGGCTAGTGGACCGACGGCAGCGAGCTTGTCGGCGATGGCGGTGTAGTCCCGCTCGACTATCTGGAAGCTCGGCATCGTCTTGCCCGGGATGCCGAGGACATCTCCG
>DASRJV010000258.1:0-4189 GCA_035649295.1 Propionibacteriaceae bacterium | reverse complement strand
TGGATCTGGAGTGGCACCCTGATCTTGATCGCGGTCCAAGCCAGCCACCCGCTGATCACCGGATCGGCGAGTCGGTAGCGGCCACTCGCTGTGCGCCGCAGAGCTCCCAGCGCGGCAATCAGAGTGTCCGTGTGAGGCGGGCTGGGCGGGAGGTTGAGGCCTACCCGGTACGCCGCGATGCTCTTCGCTGCCACCGCCGGGGATTCCCGCAGCGATTGCTCTACTGCTTCGGCGAAGTCCTCGGCGTCAGTCCCGCTCTGCAACAAATTCTCGGCCAATGCCTCCAGGCGGACCACCTCGTACGCGGTGCCTCCGGCCAGTGCCGCGACGTCTGCTGCCGAGCACAGCCGGTGATCATCGATACCCGTGTCGATCATGAAGGTGTCAATACCGGCAGCGGCCGTCAGCAACCGGCTCGCTTCGGTACCGAGCTGTTGTCGCCGGGCCAAATAGTCCTCCGCTGACGCGTGCGACTCCAGGCCCAAGATCGGTGCACACCATCTCCGGACGGCAAGTCCCAGCATCGAATCGAAGAAAGTCGTTCCCAGCGGCGATGCACCCGCTGCCTCGTTCATCAAGGCCTCAAAGGCAGGTCGATCAAGATCGCCCAATACAAGGCCGTGGCAGTGATGATCGATCAGTGGCCCAAGATCAGCTAAGTCATCATGAGCCATTGAGGTGCGCCTTTACCGCGGCAGCAACAGCGGCAGCGTCCCTGGGGAAGCCGAAGAAGATGCCGGAGCTGCGCTGAGTGAGCCAGGTGAGCCCGACGTACCAGGCCCCGTTCGTCACAGCTGCGTGCCCCTCCCGGCGTGGTTGGCCATTGCCGTCGAGCATTGACGGGTTCAGCCAGGAGAAGTCGCCAGTGAAACCGGTGCACCAGACCACGCTGCCGATGTCGTCCTCGCGCATGTCGAGAGTGGTCGGAGGATCCAGCTCGACCGGTGCATCAGTGCCGTCAGGCTCGGCCGGCGAGGCCGTCAGGCCATTGCGCCGGATGAAGGCGTCCATTGTCGATCGCATCCGTTCGGCGCCGGCATCCCCGGCGGCGACGTTTGCCTTGGCGCTGTCGTCGAAGTTGAGTCGCTCGCCGGTGCCGTCGACCAGCCGACCGACAAGCTTGGCACCGGCCCGGGCGAGCGCCTGAAGGCTGAGGCTGCGACCCCCTGAGGCGACGATCGGCTGAGTGGGTCTTGCCGCTAAGGGATCAGGTAGGTCCTGTGGTCGCTGGTCAAAGAACCCGGCCTCGGCCAGCCACTCGAAGCTGTCGCGGCCCCGATGCCGCCAGGGCAGGCGGGCGACCGGGCTGGTGGCGAGCACCACGCGCCGTCCCGCGAGCAGCAGGTCTTCGGTGATCTGGCAGCCGGACTGGCCGCTGCCCACCACCAGCACGGCGCCGTCCGGTAGCTGCTCCGGCCCGGCGTAGTCAGCGGTGTGATACTGCGTGATCCGGTCAGGAAGTCGGCGGGCCAGCGCAGGGATTCGCGGGACGTTCTGGTCGCCGGTTGCTACCACCACGGCCCGACTGCGGAGTTCTCCGTCGCTGGTCCGCAGCGCGTAGCCCTCGCCGGCAGCTGTCAGCCGTGTCACGCGGACGCCGGTGTGGATCGGCGACGTGCCGGCGAGCTGCTCTAGCTTCTGCACAACTTCCGCGCGGTCTGCATATGCGTAGCGCGCCTGCTCGCCGAGCAGCCGGTTCATCCAACCGGGTGTGTTGAGCCGAAATGTGTCCCAACGCTGCGTACGCCACGTCTCCCCGGCCCGGCTGCGTTCCAAGATCACGTGGTCGACACCCAGTTGGGTGAGAGCGGCGCTGCTGGCCAGCCCGGCCGGCCCGGCGCCGACGACGAGACAGTCGGTCATCATCTGGCGCTCCTCCACTCGTGGCTGTAGCCCTATTGTGTGGTTCCGTGGACATCGCCGAGCGGGAGGCCCGCGCCGCGCAGGCCGAACAGCTGGTGCGAACCCTTGTCGAGCGCGACGTCGACATGGTCGCGACCACATTCGTGGACAATGCCGGCATTACTCGCGTCAAGAGCGTGCCCCTGAGGCGGCTGCCCCAGTTGGCCGCGTGGGGTGTCGGCGCCTCGACCAGTTTCGACTATTTCCGCTTTGACGACTGGCTGGCAGCGCCACCGGGCGGTACCGCTCCGGTCGGTGATCTTCGCGTTATTCCCGACTTACGACGAGTGGTTCCGCTGGCCGCGCAGCCTGGTTGGGCCTGGACACCCGGCGATCGGTATCGGCAGGACGGCGAGCCGCACGAGCGCTGTAACCGTCTGCTGCTGCAGAGGATGGTCGACGCCGCTGCCGCCGACGGTCTGGAGATCAAGGCCGCAATCGAATTCGAATGGGTGGTTTCGGCTGGCGACGGCGATGACTTCGTCTCCGCAGCCGGCGGTCCCGGGTATGGCATGTCTCGGCTGATCGGTGTCTCGGATTACGCCCGCGATGTCGTCAACGCGCTGGGCGCGGAGGGGATCAGGGTCGAGCAGTTCCATCCCGAGTACGCCGCGGGTCAGCTCGAACTATCCGTAGCCGCAGAGTCGCCGGTTGAGGCAGCCGATACATCGGTGCTGGTGCGCAGCACCATCCGTGCTGTGGGACGGCGTTACGACTACCGCACTTCCTTCTCTCCCAAAGTGGAGGCCGAAGGCGTTGGCAACGGCGGTCACGTACACCTCAGCGTCTGGCGCGACCGACATAACTTGATGGCAGGCGGCGACGGGGCCTGCGGACTGACCCCGGTCGGCGAGGCGTTCGCAGCCGGCATCCTGGAGCGGCTGCCGGCGCTGTTGGCAATCGGGTCGCCGTCGGTGGTGTCCTATCTCCGGCTGGTGCCGTCACATTGGGCCGGCGTGTACGCCTGCTGGGGTCTGGAGAACCGTGAGGCAGCACTGCGCATGATCACAGGATCGGCAGGTAGCGGTGACTGGGCGGCCAACCTCGAGGTGAAGTGCGTGGACTTGACGGCTAATCCCTACTTGCTGCTGGCCGGGCTCTTAGCCGCAGGATCCGCTGGAGTCGCCGGTGGAGCACGGCTCCCGGAGCCGGTCGACGTAGATCCTGCGACACTGCCGCCGGAGGAACTAGAGAAACGAGTTATCCGGCGGCTGCCGACCAGCTTGCGTGAGTCCACCGACGCGTTGGCCGCCGACTCAGCCTTACGGACTGCGCTGGGCTCGCAGCTCATCGAATCGGTGATCGCTGTTCGCGAGTCAGAGATTGAGCAGTTTGCCGAAGCCTCGGCTGATGAGGTGGTCAGGGCGTTCCGCTGGACACACTGAGCGCGCTGAGCGGCTGCTGTCGGAGGCGTCGGGTACCCGTGCCCATTGCCAACCCGCGCTAACGGGTCAAGCATGCAAGCATGAGCCAGTTGCTGAGCCTTTTTCCGCCAGGCAGCACCACCGACGACGACGGCATGTTGATCATTGGGGGCTGCCGGGCCGATGATCTTGCGACCGAGTTCGGAACCCCGGTCCTCGTGGTAGCCGAAGAGGCGCTTCGGGAACGAGCGCGGGAATACGCTCGTGAGTTGTCCGCCCGATGGTCCGACTCGCGCGTGGTGTTCGCATCCAAGGCGTTTCCTTGTACAGCGGTTCAACGCGTCATGGTGCAGGAGGGACTCGGACTCGACGTCGCCGGTGGTGGCGAGATTCTCACCGCACTCAAGGCCGGCGTGGATCCTGCTCTGATCGTGTTGCACGGCAATGCCAAATCAACCGAAGAGATCACGATGGCCGTCGAGAACGGCATCGGCCTGGTGGTAGCCGACGGTCCCGACGACGTCGATCGGCTGGAGGCAATCGTGCCAGCGGGACGAACCCAGGATGTCTTGGTTCGGATCATTCCCGGGGTAACGGCTGACACTCATGCCCACGTGCTCACCGGTCATGAGGGCTCGAAGTTCGGACTGGCGCCGGCCGCTGCCACTGAACTGATCAAGCGCATCGAGCGTAGCTCCCGGCTGCGGATGCGAGGCGTTCATGCCCACGTCGGCTCACAAATTCTTGAGGCTCAACCTCTCGCGGACGCCGTCGCGCCCCTGGCTGCACTCGGTGAGTTCGAGATCTACGATCTCGGCGGAGGTCTCGGCGCCCGCTATACCTGGTCGGATCAACCGCCCAGCGTCGCGGAGTATCTCGACGTCTTGATCGGAACGGCACGGGAGCACCTGCCACCGTACGCA
>DASRJV010000257.1:0-4307 GCA_035649295.1 Propionibacteriaceae bacterium | reverse complement strand
CACACCGTCACTGGTTGCGGCCAGCACTACCGGGAAGATCTTCCGTGTCAAGTCGGGGCCACCAGTCGCTGTGTCGTCGTCGGCCGCGTCGTAGAGCGCCTGGATCACCGCCATTGCCGCCTCGTTGAGGTCAAAATCCGGGCGATAGAGCTTCTTCAGCGATCCTCGGGCGAAAACTGACCCGGACCCAACTGAGAAGTAGGCGTGCTCTTCGTAGCGGCCACCGGTCGCGTCGTAGGAAAAGATCCGGCCTTCCCCGGTCGCTTCATCCCAACCGGCAAAGAGGGGCACGACAACTAGTCCCTGCATGGCGAGGCCGAGATTGAGCCGGATCATCGTGGCCAGCCGGTTCGCCTTGCCGACAAGGGATAGCGGAGCGCCTTCGATCTTCTCGTAGTGCTCCAGCTCGACCTGGAACAAGCCGACCAACTCGACCGCGATCCCGGCGGCCCCGGCAATCCCGATGATCGAAAACTCATCGGCCGCGAACACCTTCTCGATGTCACGTTGGGCGATGATGTTGCCCATGGTGGCTCGTCGGTCACCAGCGACAACAACGCCACCCGGAAACGTCGCGGCCACAATGGTGGTGCCGTGCGGTGTGAGGTCGGCAATCCCGGCAGCAGCCGCACGGGAGGATGGCAATACATCGGGAGCGACGCGCGAGACGAACTCGGTAAAGGAAGAAGTCCCGATACGGAGGAACTCTGCTGTCAGCTCAACGACTTGTCGTCCGTCGTTCACTGGCCGCCCTTCTGAACGAACGAGCGCACGAACTCCTCGGCATTGACCTCGAGCACGTCGTCGATTTCGTCCAGCAGCGAGTCCACCTCTGAGTCCAGTTCGGCCTTGTGCGCCGTGTCAGCAGGTGCCAGCTCCTCGACCTCGCGATCGTCGGCTCGCCGTGACTTGCGTTGGCTCTGCTCTGACTCAGCCATACCTGCTCCTCGTCTGTACTGGCCTCAAGCGTAACCAACCCCACCGACAAGGCCAGGACATTCCAGCGTGTAGCTGCGGTGGCGTTTAACGACCCAGAGCTGCGAACAGATCAGTGACGGAATTGCATTCGTCGATCATCTGGCCCACCTGTTCCCGGGTGCCTCGCAGCGGGTCGAGGAGCGGCAGCCGCTGCAGCGCAGGGCGGTCGGGCACGTCGAAAATGACTGAGTCCCAGGAAGCCGCAACTACCGAGGATCCGAACTTCTCCATCACCCTGCCCCGGAAATAGGCCCGGGTGTCATCGGGTGGGGAGGTGCGAGCCCGCTCAATGTCGTCATCGTTGACGAGTCGCCGCATCTTTCCGTTGGTCAGCAGTGCCCGGTACAGGCTGCGGCGCGGGTCGACGTCGGCGTACTGCAGGTCGATCAAGGCCAGCTTGGGTGCGGACCAGCTCAATCCGTCGCGCTGCCGATAGGACTCCAAGAGCTTGAGCTTGGCGACCCAGTCGAGCTGATCGGCGAGACTGAAAATGTCGGTGCGCAGTGCATCGAGACATTCCTGCCAGCGGCTGAATATGTCCTTCGCCTCAATCCGCGCCGTCTCGGTGAGATCTCCGGCGATCCGTTCATAGTGATTGCGGCAGGCGTCCAGATAGACCTCTTGGAGATCCAGGGCAGTCATACTCGGGCCCTCGAGCAGATAGAGGGGCTCGCGCACGCCCAGGTCATGGCTGACCGTCCGCATGGCCGACACGGGCCCGTCCAGCCGAACATCGGCGGCCAGCTCCCCTGCCTCTATCACCCGCAGCACCCAGGCGGACATCCCCACCTTGAGATAGGTGGAGATCTCGGACAGGTTGGCATCTCCTGTGATCACGTGCAGCCGGCGATGCCGGCTCGCGTCGGCGTGCGGCTCGTCGCGAGTGTTGATGATCGGCCTATTGAGCGTGGTCTCCAGTCCCACTTCAGCCTCGAAGAAATCCGCGCGTTGGCTGATCTGGAACCCGGGTGTCTGACTGGATTGGCCCACGCCTACCCGACCGGCTCCAGTGATCACCTGTCGCGAGACCAGGAATGCCGTGAATTGCGTCACAATCCGGTCGAACGGTGTGCTGCGTTGCAGCAGGTAGTTCTCATGCGTGCCGTACGAGGCACCCTTACCGTCGGTGTTGTTCTTGTAGAGCCGGACCGAGCGTCCCAGCGACTGGGTGGCCCGCTGCCCGGCGATGGCCATCACGGTCTCGCCGGCCTTGTCGTAACGCACGGCGTCGAGCGCACAGGTCACCTCGGGGCTGGAGTACTCCGGATGGGCGTGGTCGACATACAGCCGTGCGCCGTTGGTCAAGATGACATTGGCCATGCCGAGATCGGTATCGGTCAGCTGGTCGGGGTGGGCAGCAGCGCGGGAGATCTCGTAGCCACGGATGTCCCGTAACGGCGTCTCGGTCTCGTAGTCCCAGCCGGCCGGTTGTCCTGCCGCCGAGGCCCCGTACGCCTTGACGACGTGATTGGACAGCTGCATGGGATGCAAATCTTCTTCGACGAACGCATTGCCGAATCCAGTGGGCACAGCGGACGACCCCGGTGCCAGCGCGCTGATGCCGTACTCGGTCTCGATTCCCATCACCCGAGTGTTCAAGCGGGCAGCCATGTCCGGGCCCGCAGCAGCGGACTCGTCACGATTGCCTGTGGAAGCCATGGCCTCAGCGTAGTGTGAGGTTCATGCAGATCCTTCCAGCGATTGCGGTGGATGTGATCTGCATCCTGGTCTTCGCGATCATCGGACGCAGCAGCCACCAGGAGGCAACCGACCTCCTCGGTGTCGCTCACACCGCCTGGCCGTTCCTCGCCGGCTGCCTTCTGGGGACGCTGATCGGACGCACCTGGCGGCACCCGTACGCTCTCACCTCGGGGGTCGCTGTGTGGCTGGGCACGGTCATCGGAGGAATGACCCTCCGGGTGCTCACGGGCGCCGGTGTACAGCTGTCCTTCGTGGTTATCGCCAGCATCGTGTTGGCGCTGTTCATCCTCGGTTGGCGTGCCGGCCTTCGGCTCATTCAGCGTGCCCGCGCCAAGATCTCCGAGCCCGAGCGCAATCCTGATCTCCTCGTGCCCCGGAGAACGCCGCACCGGGTTCCCTGAATGGGTTACGGCAGCTTCGCGTCCCGCCTATAGGTACTGGCCAGTGTTGGTCACGGTGTCGATGGACCGGCCTGGTTGGGTGCCTTGCTTGGAGGAGATGAGGGTCCGGATGAAGACGATCCGCTCACCCTTCTTGCCAGAGATCTTGGCCCAGTCGTCCGGGTTGGTGGTGTTGGGCAGATCCTCGTTCTCAGCGAACTCATCCAGGCAGGCCTGCAGCAGATGCCCGATTCGCAAGCCTCGTACGGCGGTCTCCAGGAAGTCCTTGATCGCCATCTTCTTGGCCCGGTCAACGATGTTTTGGATCATCGCGCCAGAGTTGAAGTCCTTGAAGTAGAGGACCTCCTTGTCGCCGCCGGCGTAGGTCACTTCCAGGAACTGGTTCTCCTCCGACTCCTCATACATCCGTCCAACGGTGCGATCGATCATGGCCTGCACGCACACCTGCGGATCATGATCGAACTCAGCAAGATCTTCGCGATGCAACGGCAAGGTCGGAGTCAGGTACTTGCTGAAGATCTCCCGCGCAGCCTCCGCATCGGGCCGTTCGATCTTGATCTTGACATCCAGACGCCCGGGCCGCAGGATTGCCGGATCGATCATGTCCTCCCGATTGGAGGCTCCGATGATGATCACGTTGTCCAGACCCTCGACACCATCGATCTCACTCAGCAGCTGCGGCACGATGGTGTTCTCCACGTCGGAGGAGACACCAGAGCCGCGGGTCCGGAACAACGAGTCCATCTCATCGAAGAAGACGATCACCGGCATACCATCAGTTGCCTTGTCCCGGGCACGTTGGAAGACCAGCCGGATGTGCCGCTCGGTCTCACCGACATATTTGTTGAGCAGCTCAGGTCCCTTGATATTCAGGAAGAAACTGCGGCCTTCCTCGCCAGTTCGCTCGCTGACCTTCTTCGCCAGGGAGTTCGCGACAGCCTTGGCGATCAAGGTCTTGCCACAGCCTGGTGGTCCGTACAACAAGATTCCCTTCGGCGCCTTGAGCTCGTGCTCGGCGAAGAGCTCCTTGTGCAGGAAGGGCAATTCGACTGCATCCCGGATTGCTTCGATCTGGTTGCCCAGGCCGCCGATCACCGAGTAGTCGATGTCGGGCACCTCCTCCAGCACCAGCTCTTCAACATCGAGCTTCGGGATCCGCTCGTACGCGAAATGCACCCGACGATCGATCAGCAGGGAGTCGCCAGACCGCAGGTGCTGATCATGAAG
>DASRJV010000256.1:0-3081 GCA_035649295.1 Propionibacteriaceae bacterium | reverse complement strand
AGTACAAGACCACGTGACCGTTACGCTGCAGGATCGGCGCTACCTCGGTGTGGAGGAATCCTCAGACCTGCCCGTTGGTCGCCGCGATGGAGCAGAAATATTCGCCGTCATGTCACGCTCCGCGCCGGCGGCCACTTGATCAAGACCGCTGCCGGCATGTCTGGCGCCTCGACGAGTTCGATGGTCAGCCGGTCGGCCCGGGTGATCTGACCAGCGGCCAGCACGATGGGGGGATGATGTGGTCATGCCAGGGCTCCGTCCCGTCAAGATCCCGTTCGTGCCTTGATTTGCGAGCCGGAACCGCCCTTCACGGGCACCCCGATCAGGTGCCGCGACTCGGCTATCGCCAACCTCACCTGGTTGTGCCGCAGCACCCACTTCCTGCAAAAGGCTGGATCTGCCGCATCAACACCAATGGCCTACCCGAATGGATCCCGCCCCGCTGGATCGACCAAGACCAAACACCCCAACTCAACACTCGAATCCGACGCCTCCACGCCCAACGCCAACAGCCTCGACCGCGGCGAAGATCAGCCACCGCCACATGATCGACTATTGGACTGGGGACCCAACTCGCGACCGTGAGAGAATTTGCCAGATATCGACCGTCGTCCGACGTCCACTCTCCCCAAAACTAGCGAGCGGATATGGCTGTAGACCTCAATACCTCTGCGGAGCGAACGCCCGCCGAAGCAGAGCCTGCTGCGCGCAGGGCTGCCATTACTCAAGTGCTACGGGATGATCGCTGGCCAGATCGACTGGCGACGGCTATGTTCGCGTTTGCGGCGCTTGTTGTGGTCGCTACGTTCATTCGCCCATTGAGACGGTATTTCTTGCAGTGGCACGACGTCGTCTCGATGTTGACGATCCCGATCGTGCCGAATCTGGTGTACGCCGCACTGCTCATCTCGGTAGGCGTTGCATTGCGCCGTCGGCTTCGCGCGGCCTGGTGGATTTTCGTCATCTGGTGGATCATCATCCCTCAAATCGTGCGCATATTTTCGATCATCAGCGGTGGCCCGCTGGTGCAGATTGCCGGTCTGGTGATCATGAGCGCCGTTCTGGTGATCCTCTGGCGCGCACGACCCCAATTCCAGGCCCGTGGCGGACGGCGGAACCTGCTCGCCGCGATCATCTGTTTCCTGCTTGGCGGCGTGGTGATCTTGGTTCTTGGTACCTGGCTGATCAGCACGTTTGGCACCTCACCGGGTCCGTCCACGGCGGCTCTCCACGTACTAGACAAGATGTTGGGCGAGGTTGGCCTGACGCGCCCCGACGAGGTCCGGTCTCCTCTGTGGGTCACCCTCTTGTTGGACGTGCTGGGTGCCGTGGTCATCCTGACTTCCACCTATCTGCTCTTCAGGCCGCCAGCTCATACTCAGACCCTCAGCGCCGTAGATGAGGCCCGCATCCGGACTCTGCTGCGCACATTTGGCGAGTGGGATTCATTGGGCTATTTCGCTACCCGCCGAGACAAGTCCATCGTGTGGAACACGGGCGAGCCGGCGACGGCGCAAGCCGGCGTTTCATATCGGGTGATCGGCTCAGTGAGCTTGGCCAGTGGGAACCCGGTGGGCGATCCCGAGCACTGGCGATCCGCGATTGAGCAGTGGCGGGCGAAGGCCCGTGCCAACGGTTGGTCCCTGGCTGTCATGGGTGCTGGCGAGCTGGGGGCGGAAGCCTACAACGAGGAAGGCTTGACAGCGTTCGAGATCGGCGACGAGGCGATCCTCGACATGCGAACGTTCTCCCTCAACGGCCCAGGCATGAAGTCCGTCCGGCAGTCCGTCAGCCGGCTGCAACGCCGTGGGTACACCACAACTGTGGCCCGTCACGGCGACGTGGATCCTGCACACATCGAGGAGCTGTCCGCCGACGCGTCTCGGTGGCGAGGAGACGGTGGCGACGAACGAGGCTTTTCAATGGCGCTCGGCCGACTGGGGGATCCATTGGACTCCGATTGTCTGCTCGTGGAGGCACACGACGCCGACGGCGCTCTGCGAGCCTTCCTCAGCTTTGTGCCGTGGGGCCGCAACGGCCTCTCTCTCGACCTGATGCGTCGCGATCCCAGCGCCGACAACGGTCTGGTCGAGCTGATGGTCGCTTCGCTGGCCGAGCGAGCTCCGATCTTCGGAGTCGGTCGAGTGTCGCTGAACTTCGCAATGTTCCGCGAAGCTTTTGAACGCGGTGCGGAGATCGGCGCCGGACCGATCGCCCGTTTGTGGCGCCACGCGCTGCTGCTCGCAAGCCGGAACTGGCAGCTGGAATCCCTGTACCGATCCAACGCCAAGTACCAGCCTGAATGGCAGCCTCGATACATCTGCTTCGAGTACCCCTCGGACTTGCCGCGCGTCGGCACCGCAGCTGGCAACGCAGAAGGTTTCCTAACACGGCCGTCGCTAGCGACGCTGAGCCGGCATGGCAAGGAGCCCGCCGCGGGTGCTCTGGAACGCGCCGGCGAGGAATATGTGGCCGAAGTCACTGCCAACATTCCGGAGGAACCTGACGCTTTGACTGAGGCCTTGTCAGTTGAGGGCCTCCCAGAGCAGGTGCGGGTACGCCGTGAGAAGTTGGAACGGCTACGAGCACAGGGCATGGACCCGTACCCGGTGACGTTCCCGCGGACCCATACCCTGGCGCAGGTCCGAGCCGAGGCTGGCGAGCTTCCGCCCAACACGCACACCGGTCGCATCGTGTCGGCCGCTGGCCGTGTCATTCTCAATCGGGATGGCGGAAAGCTCTGCTTCGCCACGCTGCGTGACGGCACCGGCGACTTGCAGATCATGATCGCCTTGGATGCCGTCGGTGCCGACATGCTCCGACACTGGCGGCAGGATGTCGACCTCGGTGATCACGTTGGCGTGACCGGTGAGGTGATCACCACAAAGCGCGGTGAACTAACCATCCGCGCCGACTCGTTCAAGATCACCAGCAAGTCGATCCGCCCATTGCCCGACAAGCACAAGGGTCTCACTGACCCCGAGGCTCGGGTCCGAGCGCGCTACGTCGACCTGATCGTGAGGCCGGAAGCCCGGGACGTGGCCTATGCCCGCGCCTCCGTCGTCCGGAGCATTCGGGACT
>DASRJV010000255.1:0-2973 GCA_035649295.1 Propionibacteriaceae bacterium | reverse complement strand
TCAGTAAGGCGGCTTTGTCGGGGTCGATGGACAAACCGTTTTCGACCCGGACGTCATAACGGATCAGGGCACCGTAGGAGGACCGCGAACGGACAGACTTCCTCGCCGCCTGGTACGTCCCAGACCCGCTCTCCGGCAGGTAAACCTTGTCCAGGCTCTTGGCCTCGCGTTTCGCTGGCAACTTGGCCGGCGACAAGCTGCTAGTCGGGGAACCGACGGGGTAGGCGGCTGCTTGTTGATGTGGTTGAGCGTCCGAGCCGCTGCTCGTGCCATGGATGATCACCGCGGCAGCGACAGCAAGCACCGCTGCTGCGCCGAGCACCAGCCCGCGCCGAGCCCAGTAGGCGTGTACAGGCTCCGGCCCGACCGGGTGCAGCAGGCCGCTCACAGCGCCGACCCTAGGCAGCTGGGCACCGGCCCAGCTGGAGCCACGCCGGAGGAGCTGGCACAGAGGTGGTGCTCGTTCCCTTGGCGTGGAGCTCGGCAGATGTCACCGAGGATCGGAAGAATCAGCGCACTGCCGACCAAGATCGTCAACATCCATACAAGATCAGGTGAATGCCGGGGTGATCGATGTCGACCCGGGGATATTCGAAACAGTCCGTCAAGATCATCATCCGCTGTCGTCCAATACCGACGCGATCGAAGGATCAGGTGCGATCGGGCCCGACTGCAGCTACAGATGATGCCTCGGTGAAGCCAAGCGAAATCGATCTTCGCGCGCCTTGGGCGCGGGGCGCCGCCTGCTTCAATGCGATGACCCCGGGAATGCCACCGAGCCCACCGTCGATGACGGCGACACTCGGGCGAACCATCGGACCGGTGGGGCCGGGTTGTGGTGCTAGCGGCCTCAGGGATGGATCAAAGCTGCTGATCTCCGCCCGGCGAAGAGCGAGTGATCGCCGGCTCGTCTTCGTTGTCGTTGTCACGGCATTGGCCCAAGTTGATCTGGCCAGACCCAGTACCTCGACCGCCCATGACATAGCGATCGCTAAATGCGAACGCTGGTCGCGAATGGATGTTCGACCCAGCGTTGGTCAAGAACGTGGCCGGAGCGGGGCATCAACGCAATATGCTGCCTGAGAGACAGGAGTTTGCGATGGCCGTGCTTGTGATTTTCCGAGCGAAGGGCAACTCCCAGGATTTGTTGGCCCGCTACGACGCGACGCTTGCCGATGCGATAGCGACGGCCCCTGCTCGTCCCGAAGCACATTTTTGCGCCTCCACTGGGGACGGGATCATGATTGTGGATGTATGGAGCTCGCGTGCTGAGGTTCAGCGGGCGATCATTGACAATCAGGACTTCCAGCGGAAATGGAAGGACGCGGGCTGGCCAGACGAGACAGTCGAGATGTTCGAAGTGCATAGGACGGGCTGGCCGAAGTGATCAAGATCATTAGCAGCACGATGGGCATGGAAAAGTTCCAGCGGTGTGACCACAGCTCGTATGTGGGCACTGCCAAGCTCAACAGAGCGACCACCGCAACTTGGCGAACTCCCAGGTCGACCTGCCGTCATGAGATGCGGCAGATCCAGTTGGATGCATATGTATCGAACCGTAGGGAGACGGTCAAGAGTCGCATCGCAATGCCCGAACAAGGCTGACGCCCATTAGCGTTTCCCTGGTGCGGTTGGGGCACGAAGCCCCGTTTCTGTCGGTAAGCATCACAGCGCCGACATACGTTATAGGCGCGTGGGTCCCCGTGCGTACTGGACGCTATTCGCTGCCAAATAGCGACATTCCAAGCCTCCACCCGATGATGAACGAGATGACGAAACCGACCGCTCCGATGATTGTCGCGATCATGGAGAACATCTTGGCCTTGTTGGAGTGCTCCTGGGCCATCGCGGCGTTGCCCATCTGCCACGTCGGGTCGACCTTGGTGGCGTTGATGATGGCCGCGATCCCCAGTGGCCAGAACAGGATGATCGAGATGATCGACCAGGCCAGGTAGTTGTTGGGCTTTACGCCGCCGGGCGCGGCGGGGTAACCCATCTGGGGTGCGCCGTCGGGCTGCTGGCCGTAGGGCTGCTGCGGGCCCTGGCCGTATGGGGTGGTCACACTAGCTCCTTGGATTTGCAGTTGATGCTGGGCCGGCCGTAGCTGTGCCGCGGTCGATGGATCGGTCGCCCACCAGGGAGTCCACGGCCGGGACGTCTGTAGGCGGTTGACCAGGCGTACCACACGGACGGCGAGCACGGCGGCGACGGCTGTCAGCACGGCGATAAGCGTGAGCACGCTTGCTGCCGCCGCTCGGTCGCTGACGTCCTGTACGTCGGAGGCGAGGTCCGGGTTGCCCACGAGGCTGGTGACCATGGTGGCGACCCAGGTGAGCCACCAGGCCAGCACCAGGCCATGGCGAGGGATGCGACGCAGGTCAGGGAACAGCGGCGGTGTTCGCAGGTCGCTGGCCGCGATCACGTCGTCGACGATCTGCTTGGGGAACCAGAAGTTGACCACCGGGCAGAACCAGCCACCGATCACCCAGCTGCGACCGCGCCGGTGCCGTCCAGAGCAGAAGAGTTCAGCGTTACCCCGGGCCCGCCAGAGCCAGACAATGAACACGACGCCCGCGGCCAACACCGCGAGCAGGAAGCCGTTGAAGGCCAGGAATCCAGCGAGATCGGCGCGATCCAGGCGGTCGGGATCCTTGACCGGACCCTCGACATAATCCTTGACGACCTTGTACGTGTACCAGTGCGACGCGGCGAGCACCGCCCGAGCGAGCACGACTAGGCAGATCAGGATCGAGACCGCCATACCGAGGCCATTAACCGATCTGAACGACCGATGTGCATATCGCAGAGACGGCGGTTCGAACAGGGGCCATGGGCCCGGTTGCGGGTACTGCTGGGCCGGCGGTGCGGCGACCGCCTGGGACGGTTGCTGTGGTGGTCGCGGGGATGGTTGCGGCCAGGGCGCCTGCGAGGGTTGCTGGGGACGCGGAGCATCGTCACGCGGTTGTTGCTCCA
>DASRJV010000254.1:0-4538 GCA_035649295.1 Propionibacteriaceae bacterium | reverse complement strand
GAACTGCCAGATCCGGTGGTCGCCACAATCTGGGCGGGCCGGATCACATACCAGAAGGAACAGTGACCTTCGGCTTGCCCGGGCGTCTCGCGATGGCGACACCGACGAGCGAAAGTGCACCGCCCACTATCGCGAGGATGGGCGGCACCTCGTTGAGGAGGAGCCACCCCAGCAGGATCGTGATCGGTGGCACCGCGAAGGTCGTGACACCCAGCTTTCCAGCTGTGGTGTGGCTGAGTGCATACGCCCAGGTCGAGAAGGCCAGAGCAGTCGGTATGAGCCCGAGGTAGATGACTCCCAGGATCTGCAGAGTCGGTGCAACTGAGAGGTCACGGATCAAATCACCGGCAAAGGACAGGCAGGCGAGCGTCCCTATAAGGCAGGCAAGCCAGGTCACTTGTAGGGCCGGGATGCGGCGCAGGACCACCTTCTGGGCCACCATCGCAAACGAGTAGACGGTGGCGCTCAGCAGCACCAGGAGAACGCCGGCGAGGTCGACCCTCCCAGTGCTGGTGGCAAAGCCAATCAAGAGGGTGCCCGCGAACGCGACGAGGCCACCGATGACGAGCATCCGTGGAAAGCCCTCGCCGAGGAGGAAGCCGGCGAGTATGCCGATGAGTATCGGCGCAAGTTGGATGAGCATCGCAGCAGTGCCGGCGTCGACAGTCCGTTCACCGGCATTGAGCGCGACGCTGTAGACCGCGAACCACGCGACTCCGACCAGCGCCGTGAGCGCCCACTCCCGAGGGGTCATACGAACGACCTTTCGGCCGATCATCATGACGCTGAGGGCGAAACTGGCCACCAGCAGTCGGCCGAGGCTGAGCGCCCCGGGATCGATGTCGTGAGCCGCGTAGCGAATCACGACGAAGGCTGAGGCCCAGGCGAGGACGGTGATGCTGACCGCGAGAACCGTTCGCCAGTCCGAACCCGATCTGGTGATCTTGGCCTGCTGGATCTGGTTCACGGTGCTGGTCACCGGTCAAGCATGGCCGGATGTACTGTTAAGCACAAGCAAGTTGTCATTGCGCATACTGTGTAGGATCCGTGAAATGTTACACCTTGAGCGTCTCCAAGCTCTGCACGCGGTGTCAACCTTCGGCTCCGTCACTGGCGCGGCCGCGGCGCTGCAACTGACCCCTTCGGCGGTATCTCAGCAGCTTGGCAAGCTGCAGCGCGATGTGGGCCAGCGACTCATCGAGCCGTACGGCCGCGGCGTACGACTAACGCCGGCAGGCGTCTTGCTGGCGAGGAGGGCGCACGCAATTCTCTCCGAGGTCGAGAGCGCGGAAAGCGAGCTGGACCGGGAACGCGAGCGCGTCGTCGGTGACTTACAGATCGCCGGGTTCGCCACCGCCGCGCGAGCCATCCTTCCCCTGACTGTGGCCCGGCTCTGCAAGGAACATGGGCAGCTGCGACTTCGGGTCTCCGAGCGGCAGCCCGATGAGGCAACCCGATTGGTCGTCGCAGGACATCTCGACATTGCCCTGGTCAATGACTGGATGAACGCGCCACTGGTGCTACCGGACGGCGTCGCGCAACGGCTGATCATGAATGACCCCGTCGATCTCGCCGTGCCTGCTGACCATCCGCTGGCACAGCGTACGAGCGTCGAGCTCACCGAGCTCTGTACAGAGCCGTGGATCACCTGGCCGCATGGGGCCATCTGCCACGAATGGCTGACCCAGACGCTGCGTCAGCATGGGCTGACTCCGGAAGTGACCCATACCGCTGAGGAGCATCAGACCCAGCTCGCGATGGTCGCTGCTGGACTGGGTATCGCCGTTATGCCGAGACTGGGCCGCGGATCGGTCGATGGCGTCTCGATCATTTCCCTCAAGCCGGCGTTTTCGCGCCAGGTTTACGCCATCTGGCGAACCCTGGCGTCCGAGCGCCCGGCGATCGCGGTCACAGTATCGGCAATCCGTGACGTAGCCAAAGACTTGTCAAGTCGGTAAGGCGTCCGAAGTCGCGCCTTAGGCTGAGGCCCATGCCGGACTGGTTACCAGACAATCTCGCCGAATTGGTGCTGTTCAAGCCGATTCGCATCGTGCTCTTGATCATTGCGGCGTTCGTCCTGCGGCGGGTGCTGCACCGCTTGATCAATCGCTCAGTGCGACGGGCGATCGACAAGCCGTTCAGCTCACGCAATGGCATGGCCCAGAGATTGATCACTGCTACCACAGTGTCCGCCTTGCGTCGCAAGCAACGGCTCTCGGCGCTCGGCTCACTGGCTCAGAGCACGACGACATTCGTGATCTTCGCCGTTGTCATCTTGATGATCTTGGCTGAGCTGGGCTACAACATCACCACGATCCTGGCGGGCACGACGGTTATCGCTGTCACCGTAGCCTTCGGCCTACAAAGCATTGTGAAGGACCTTGTTTCGGGCATCTTCATGCTGGTCGAGGACCAGCTCGGCGTAGGCGACTATGTGGACATGGATATGGCCTCTGGCGTGGTCGAGGCCATTGGGTTGCGGGTCACGGAATTGCGAGGTAAGGACGGCACAGTCTGGTACGTCCGAAACGGCGAAGTCCTCCGCGTTGGCAACTTCAGTCAGGGCGGCCCCGGTGAGCCACCAGCTGATGCGGAACCTGAACCGGCTTGATGGCGCCCGCTGGCTTACTCAGACAGCGATGCTTCGACCGTGATCGGTGTGCCGGTGATTGCCTTCGAGACTGGGCAGTTGTCCTTGGCGTCCTGGGCGGCCTCTTCGAACTGCTCCGCAGTTATGCCTGGTACCACCCCGGTCACGCTCAGCTTGATCCCGGTGATGTTCGGAGGATCGAAGGTGACATCGGCTCGCGTGTCAAGCGATGTGGGCGGGTTGCCCCCGCGGGTGAGGTGGCCTGCCAACTGCATCGAAAAGCATGTGGAGTGCGCCGCAGCGATCAACTCCTCGGGGCTGGTTTTGCCGTTCGGTTGCTCGGCGCGCGCCGGCCAGCTGACTTCGAAGCTGCCGAGCCCAGACGAGACAAGCTCAACCTCGCCCTGGCCCTCGAACAGAGATCCTTCCCAGTGCGCCTCTGCGGTTCGAACTGTAGCCATGAGTGACTCCTCCCGATGGGTTGTGTAGGCGTACGGGGTCTCATCCTGCCAGCCGCTCGATCGGGTGATGGAGAATGGTCCAGATGTCCGAGCAAGCACCGCTGCAGACCTTCTACGACGCTGTCGGCGGCCATGAGACCTTCGTGGCGCTCGTCAAGCGGTTCTATGACGGGGTCGCCTCTGACCCACCGCTGCGCACCTTGTACCCAGAGCCCGATCTTGCGTCTGCCGAAGAGCGGCTTCGGATGTTCCTGGAGCAGTATTGGGGAGGTCCGACCACCTACAGCGAGCAGCGTGGGCATCCGCGGCTGCGCATGCGCCACGCGCCCTTTGCGGTGACACCAGCGATGCGGGACCGCTGGCTGAAGCACATGAGGGATGCGATCGACTCAATCGAACTGACGCCACAACAGGAAAATGAGTTGTGGAACTACATGGAGCGCGCTGCGTACTCGATGGTGAACACCTTTGACGAGCATCAAGGCACGATGCCTGGACTCCGACTCACCTGATCAGGGCCCACTTGTCCAGGGCAGATCGATGCTCGGGACTCAACAGGGATTCGCCGACCACAACAGTCCGGGCGGTCGCGTAGACGGTACTCGACAATGGATCGCGTATCTCAGCGGCCAGCGTGAAAGAGCGGTTGCCGATTGCCGCGACTACGGTCCCCACCTCGTACGGCTCTATCCTAAAGTCGATCGGTTTCAAGTACTCCAGGTCCTGACGGACGACCATCCAAACCGCCTCTGGCTCCCAGCCAACAGTGCTGCTCACGAGGCTGATTCTCGCTTCCTGGACATAGTCGTAATATTTGACGTTGTTCACGTGGCCGTACGAGTCCAGGTCAGACCAACGCACGGTAAGCGGGTATCGATGATGGTCTCCCAAAACGGCCACCTTCGGCACAGGCCGCAACGGCTCCGCAGGCGCAAGGACTTGGCTGAGCAGGTCTCGCTCCTCCGCAGTGAGGCGCCGCAAAGCATTGCTGGCCAGGTCAAATGGCACTATTCCGGTCCGTGCGCGAGCCGCCAGGTCCTCCCCGTTGTAGATGTCGTACCCGATAGAAAACCGGCTCCCGCCGATGGCATCCAGCCAGAGGTTTATGGTCAGCGGCCGGTCGCTGAAAGCAATCGGTTTGAGGTATTCCAGTTGATGATTTACGACCAGAGTGCCGGAATCCAACAGATTATGCAGTACCGGTGAGCCCGAGAGCAGAAAAGCGACACGAGCCTCCTGCAGATAATCCGCGTACGCCGCATTGTTGACATGACCTTGGGCGTCCATGTCGCCCCAGCGCATTGGACAGCGGTGGGTGTACAAGCTCACAGTCTTCGATCCTGGCAGAAGAGGGTCCTTGCAACGATCATCACGTAGGGTCTCCTGCATGAGAGTCGCAATCGTCACCGGCGCGGCGCGCGGCATAGGTGCCGCTATCGCCCATCGGCTCGCCGCCGACGGCCTGTCCGTTGGCGTTGTTGATCTTG